>JAJDGX010000001.1 GCA_030265885.1 Ruminococcaceae bacterium OttesenSCG-928-L11
GGCCGTTTTCAGCCGTTTTGTTTCCCTCTCTCGTACCCTACATCGTTTCCGGCCTTTCTATCGCGCACAGACGGAACGTCCGTCAAAGCGCACAAAAAAGCCGAAATTCCGCCCCTTAAAGCCCTTAAAAACTGTCCTCAGCAGCCCGAAAACCGCCATTTTCTTGTGCAGCATGACGGAGGTTTTTTACCTTGCAAACAATCCGCAAAATCAGCTCTCCATAAGGCGGTCAACCTCGCCTTGCTGCTGAACAAGCCACGATGAAAATTCTGTAATCGGCATTTCCTTGTCCTTGACCCGCCTCTTGAGCCGCACCGCTTCTTTGCGGAACACCTTGAACGCCGCGCTCACCATAGCCGCCTTTTCCGTGTCAGCGGTTTTTCCCCGCTTCAACTTCCGCAGGCGATTGTACCAGTAATAATAAGCAGCTTCGTAATACTGTTCGGCCTTGTCGGTTTTCGCCCTCTCGTCAAACTCCCGTTTTGCTTCTACCGCCTGCACCTTGCGGCACTCGTCCGAACAGAGTTCATAATGGCGGCTTCGGGCAAGAAAATCTTTGCCGCAGACTTTGCAGCCTTGAAAGACAAAGCCCCATTCATCAATCTTGTGCAGATAATAGGCAATCACAGGCAGGAACGAAGCCGAAGCAACAACGCACTCAAACGACCGCTTCAAAACAGGATACCACAACTCCACCGCCGCTTCTTCATCCCGCAGCACCTTTGACAGTGCGGCGGTTGCTTCTTCCTGCCACGGCCTGTTGTTTTCATCGTACAGGAAAAAGGGGCGGTACAGGGCAGACATCCGCCGCATGAGCATATCCGCGCCGTGACTAAAGTTAAAGCAATTCAAATATTCATCCCATGTTTTCACAGCGGCGAACAGCGCAGATGGTTCGCCGTTTTCGTATTTGTCCCGCAGGAAGTCGGCCACAGGTGCGGCCATCTTCCACCGCGCAGCTTCAAGCGGAATAGCCTTGCCATAGCTTTCCCGCAGCGTCATGGCGTATCTGTTCCATTCCATTCCCGTGTCCGTTTCAAAATCAATGAGTAACTGCCCCAATGGGCGGGTATGGTCAAAGTAAATATTGCCAGAGCCATCTTCTAACTGGCGGCGCGTTTCGTTCATTTCCCCGATGACGATACGCTCCGTCATTTTCTTTCGGTCAAGCGTGAGTGCAAAGACGATTTTGCCAAATCCGCGACCCCGTTTTGAGAAATCATACTCCATAAATATCATTTCACTCCTTGCTAACAGGAATAATGTTTTTAGCCGCATATGGTTACTTGTATAGTACCTCAAATCGCTTGAATAGTCAATGGAAAGTGCGATAATATTCATAGGCAGGAAAACTAAATATCCGTCGCATATCACGGTAATGGTATGCATCGCCCGGGCAAATCGGGTGGCGATTCAGAAAGTATCCCGACACGAAACCTGCGGTCTGGGCAACCGCAGGACGCAGGGGCAGCGCCTGCGGCAAGTCCAAAAGCATCCATCTCAAAAGCGCGGGTAATCCGCAGAAAGGCAAAGGTGATTATTACCGAAAACATGAATTGTATCAATCCAAATCCCATCCCATCCGAAGCGAAGCCGCCAATCGAGAGCAGAGTATTTACAAAGCGCATCGGTTCCACCAACTACCGTGTGTCTGTCCATTTCAGCAAGACAAGCCGCGAAACCATGAACGACAAAATTTTGCGGCTGATGAAAAACGAGGCGGCGAGGCCATGAGCAGGAAAAATATTAGTGGCGGGGCGTTGAAAAAACGCCCCGCCCATAGTATAATATTGGTACTGCAAATGAGCCGTTTGCCTGAAAGGAGTAATCCATGAACAGGCAGACAGGCAGCGAGAAAATCACAGCTTTGTATTCCCGGCTTTCCCGTGACGATGAAGCCGCCGGGGATAGCTTATCTATCGTAAATCAAAAGGCAATGTTGGAAAAGTATGCCGCACAAAACGGCTTTTCTAACGTTGCCCATTTTTCTGATGACGGTTTTTCGGGCGGCAACTTTGAAAGACCCGACTGGAAAAAGCTGATTGAGGAAATCGAGAAAGGCAATGTTGCCACGGTTATATCCAAGGATATGTCGCGGGTAGGACGCGATTATCTGCAAACAGGCTTTTACACCGAAGTCTTTTTCAGAGAAAAGGGCGTCCGCTTCATTGCCGTGGCGAACAACATCGACAGCCAGAACAAGGAGAGCGGCGAGTTTGCCCCGTTCCTCAACATTATGTCGGAGTGGTATCTGCGCGACAGCAGCCGCAAGGTGAAGGCAAGCCACAAGGCGCGGGGTATGAGTGGCAGACGGTTGACATTCACGCCGATTTACGGCTACAAACTCGACCCTAACGATAAGGAAAAATGGGTAATCGACCCCGAAGCCGCCGCCGTGGTGCGCCGCCTGTTCGCTCTCACCATCGAGGGCAAAGGCCCCGTACAGATAGCGCGGATTTTAGCGGAAGAAAAGATAGAACGCCCCTCATACTATCTGCACACCCACGGCATTGTCAATTTCAGCAATGTCCACGATATGACCGCCCCCTATGCGTGGAGCGGCAACAGCATCGCCCGTATGATTGCGAAGCCCGAATACTGTGGGCATACTGTAAACTTCCGCACCACGATGGAAAGCTACAAGGACAAACGGGCAAAGGAAAATCCCAAAGAGGATTGGGTGATTTTTGAAAATACCCACGAAGCCATCATAGACCCCGACACATGGGAAACGGCACAGCGTTGCAGGACAGTCAAGCGGCGCACCGATCACGGCGAAGCGAATCCGCTGACAGGGCTTGTGTTCTGCGCCGATTGTGGCGCGAAGCTGTACAACCACCGCCAGCCGTACCCCACCACCCAAATCAACAAAAAGGGCTATGTCTGCAACCGACCACCGAAGGATGTTTACACCTGTTCGACCTACAACCTCACAGGCAGACGCTTTGACCGACAATGCACCAATCACCAAATCCGCACCGTTGTTTTGCGTGAACTGGCCTTAGACGCTATAAAATCCGTCAGCGGCTTTGTGAAATCCAACGAAGCGGAGTTTGTGAAGCAAGTCCGTGAAACCTCGGAAATCCAGCAGGAAGAAGCGGCGAAAAACCACAAGCGCAAAATCGCCAAAGGGCAAAAGCGGATTGCCGAACTCAACACCCTTATCCGCAGGATTTACGAGGATAACGTAAATGGCAAGCTGACCGACAAACGCTTTGAACTGCTATCGCAGGAATATGAGCAGGAGCAGGCCGAACTGGAGCAATCCATATTGCAGTTACAAACTGAACTGGACAGCTTCAACGCCGACAGCGCGAGAGCCGACAAGTTTATTGAACTGGTGAAAAAGCACACCGATTTTTCCGAACTGACCCCGCAGATGATTGCGGAGTACATAGAAAAAATCGTGGTACACGAAGCGGACAAATCAAGCGGCGAACGAGCCCAACAGGTGGACATTCACCTCAACTTTATCGGCAAGTTTGAGGTTCCCATCCCGGAGCCGACCGCCGAAGAAATCGCCGCAGAGGAAAAGGCGTTCCGCAAGCGGGAGCAACGGCGCGAAGCGCAGCGGCGGTATGCTGCCAAACAAAGGCAGAAACAGCAGGAGCAGGAACGGAAAACAGCATAATCATATTACCGCATGGGCGGCTTACGGATTTTCGTGAGCCGCCTTTTTGCGCCTAAATCTGAAAGGAGAAAATCACAATGGCCAAATCTTATGATGAAAGAATTGCAGAAGCAAAGCTGAAAATCGAGCAGGAGCAAAACCGCATGAAGCAGCTTATCCAAGCGCAGAAAAAGGAGGAACGCAACGCCCGGACAAAACGCCTTTGCAGCCGCATGGGGCTTTTTGAAAGTATGCTGCCCGATACCATACCCCTCACGGATGAACAATTCAAAATCTTCCTTGAAAAGACCGTCACCACTGAACACAGCCGCCGCATACTGGGCGGATTGACAGCACCGAACGCCGCAGCAGCCACGCCACAGGCCGTAGGAGCGGCGGCACAGGCACACACCAACCCCACGGAAAACGGCGCAGGACGGGAGCCGGGCGAGGGCAACGGCGCAAGGGTATCGAGCTAATCCCATACCCTTGCTAAAGGCAAGGGCGCACTTATATACCACATGAATGTGGTATGTGCGTTCCTGCGGAAAGCGTTTTGCACCTATCGGTTGCAAAATCAGGGCGCTGTGCCGCCCCTGAACCCCGGCGATACATGCGGGACGGCTATATCCGAATCGGATACAGCCGTTCCCCATGTCTGATTAGCGCACTGCGCGGAAAGGAGCAGCCTATCGCCATATATCATTGCAGTATTAAAATCGTATCGCGGGGCAAGGGCAAATCGGCAGTTGCGGCGGCGGCTTACCGGGCGGGTGAAACCATCACCAATGAATATGACGGAGTGACCCACGACTACACCCGCAAGGGCGGCATTGTCCATGCCGAGATTTTATTGCCCGACCATGCCCCCACCGAATACGCAGACCGTGCCGTTTTGTGGAACGCCGTGGAGAAAATCGAAAAGGCGAAAAACTCACAGCTTGCGCGGGAGATTGAAATTGCCTTGCCCATAGAACTGACACGGGAGCAAAGCATTTCCCTTGTCCGTGAGTATGTGAACCGCAATTTTGTGGCGGCGGGAATGTGCGCCGACTTTGCCATCCACGACACAGGCGGCGGCAATCCCCACGCCCATATCATGCTCACCATGCGCCCGATTGAGCAGGGCGGCGCGTGGGGCGCGAAGCAGAAAAAAGAGTACATACTTGACCCGCAGGGCAATAAAATCTATGACCCCCAAAAGCGGCAGTACAAATGCAAATCCATCCCCGCCACCGATTGGAACGAGCAGACCAAAGCCGAAGAATGGCGTGGCGCGTGGGCTGATATTTGCAATCGGGCGTTGGAGCAGAATGGCCACACCGAGCGCATCGACCACCGCAGCTATGAGCGGCAAGGGATAGACCAAATCCCGACTATCCATTTAGGCGCGGCGGCTTCACAGATGGAGAAGCGCGGCATCCGCACCGAACGCGGGGATATTAACCGAGAAATAGCGGTCAGTAATAATCAGTTGCGTCAAATTCGTGGGCGTATCAAGAAACTGAAATCATGGATTTATACACAACCACTGGTTGGCGCGCCTACACTCATCGAAACGATGCAGGGCGTTGCGGCAGGAAAGAATTTGGATTCACAGTGGAAGAAAATATCCAACCTTAAAACACAGGCGAAGCTACTCATGTTCCTGCAAGAAAATAGCATTACTGATTTATCCCAGCTTGCCGAAAAGGTTGAGCAGCTTTATAACGCGCAGTATGAACTTGCCAACACCATCAAGGCCGAGGAACGCCGCATCTCTACACTGAATCAGCATCTGGCACAGGTTGATATTCTCAAGCAGTATAGTGCGGCTCATAAGAAATATCGAGGGCTTGACCCGAAAAAGCGCGGCGCATTCAAAGAAAAACATGCTGATGAAATCGCCGCCTATGAATCCGCATCTAAATATCTCAAAGACCATCTCAATGGGCGCGACAAGATTCCAGAAAAGGCTTGGTGTGATGAACGCGACAAACTGCTTGCCCAGCGTTTTGCTCATGTCGAGGAATACTATCAGTTAAAGAATGATGTCCACAGCGTAGAAGTTCTCCGGCGTGGCGCGGAGAATATTATGCGAGAGGAACCGACAGTGCTGCCCGCACGAAAGCAGGATATGGAATTGTAGTGAATGGCGGCGGGCGTGAATCACCCGCCGCCTCATTCTTCCTCAGTTTCAGCAAGTTCTCGCAACTCGCGCAGTTTATTTTCCAGCAATACCTTATTGGGGAGGTGAAGTCGATAATCGGCTACTAATGCCGGAGATAAGCTACGGCTTAATGCGTACTCGACCACCATATCGTCTTTATCGGTACAGAGAATCAGCCCCACACTTGGGTTCTCGTTTGGCTTTTTCACATCGCGGTCAAGAGCTTCCAAATAAAATTCCAGTTGCCCCAAATGTGCGGGCTTAAATTTACCAACTTTGAGTTCGATTGCAACCAAGCAAGAAAGTTCTCGATTGTAGAACAACAAGTCAATGTAAAAATCCTCGTTGCCAACCTGTACCCGATATTCTTCACCAACAAAAGTAAAATCTTTGCCAAATTCCAATATGAAATCCTTTATATTTGCGATGATGGATTTTCGCAATTCTTTCTCTTTGTGATTTTCGGGTATATCAAGAAATTCCAAGATGTAGCTATCACGGAGCGCAGCGAGTCCGGCATTTTGGGCAATAAAAACCTTGTTACGCTCGTCCGATATCATGGCGCGCTCAAAGAGCATACTATTTATTTGTCGCTCCAATTCGCGTGATGAATAGTTGTTCTTACTACTGAGCAACAAATAAAACTCGCGTGCCTCCTCAGTCTTGGCACGGGACATAATCATCAGATTATTTGTCCAACTAATTTCTCTCAGCAGTGCTGAGAGATTTTCGCTTTCGCAATATGTTTCGTAGAACTGCTTCATACGCCAAATATTTTGTGCTGAAAAGCCTTTAATATCAGGATGTTCAGCCTGCATAAACTGCGAAAAATTGGCAACAACAGATTTGCCCCAACCGCCATTTTTCACTTTTTCGCTGATGTATTGCCCGATATCCCAATACATAGAAATCAATTCTCGGTTAACGGCGCGAAAAGCATTTTCGCGAGCGCGCTCGATAATTGAAATCAACTCGCTAAATTCAGCATGATTTTGAGGCATCATTTCATCGCCCACGATTTTTCCTCCTCGACTATTTTACTCGCTGTATCTGATAGTATGCCAAAACCGCCTTAATTTCATTATCGGCATTGTTGATATCTTTATCCGTAAACTGATTTTTCTTGATAACTGCCATAGCTTCATTGCGTTGTTCAGGGCTAAGCGCATAGAACTTACTTCGCCATTCATTGGTAGTTGTTCCCGAATATTCGTCTTTACTATATTCGGGATATCGTTCACGCATTAGGGGGTCGTGTTCAAACCTACTTATTATGAGTGCTTCCGGCATGAGTAAAATCTCTTCAAATTCGTCCTCATTGCGCCCGAAAGCAGCGCCAAAGAATTGTTTCCCTTTGCCGATTTTTCCATGAGTAGAGGTCAGTACCGCCTGAACAGCTCGAATATATTTTCTGCTCCAATATTTCCCTATGTATTCCCTGTTGCGAAAATACTCAGGGTCTTCAATGGGATGGTATTTCATGGGAAAAGAATAGATACTGATATTTAATTCATCACAGAGGTCAACGGTCAGCTTCATACGTTTATACAGTTCGACAGGCCTTTCATCGAAATTATAAAGCATGTAGTTTGATAGCTGAGTTATGCCTGCATCTGCCGCTGCCCTAATAGCGTTTTCATATATATTTCTTAATCCCCAATGGTCAAAAGCAATTCGTAAGGGGCGTATATTGACTTCTGCAAGTTTTCGCATATTTTCCGGTGTAATTAACCGAGCGTCCACGCCTTGGTTAAAGTCAATATATCGCGCACGCTTTACTGGACGATAAGCATATTTTTTGTATATGGGCGCAATAAAATCGTCCAAAGCAAGAATAGCTTCTTTTGTAGCAGTATACTCAAGGTCGCATCTCGCCTCTACAACACGCTTATAAAGTTCATCCCTTATTGAAGTGTCGCGGCAAATAGTGGGTTTGTTGCACTTGGTAATCAAGTCATCATACAGTTTAACACATTTCTTTATATAAGCGCGGTCATTTATACTTGTGCGCAGATTTTGAATCGCAATCTCATATGGGTTAGGCGGATAGTATGTAGCTCCGCGCTCGAATCCACAGGCTTTAATTTCATCAATGATTTTTTCAAAGCAAGGGGAGGCGAGGACGTTATTGTCAAGCAATAATAAATCTCGCTGCTCTCCGAATTTTTCTTTAGCGACATCAAGCTGCCGTTTAAGCTGAATATACCCTTGATAATCGGGCTCTAATTTCGGAACAGCGCAGAACGCACATTTATTTGTACACCCCCGCGTCATATACGCGAAATAAGCATCAGAGGCAGGGTACTTATAGTCAATTTCATCAAGGATTGAGTAGTCGAGCGGCATAGTATCAATGATAAGACTATTGTCATCGCCCAACGCCCCCGGCTTATCCAAAATCCCGGTTGTTGGGCGGATACCCGTTTCGGCTTCCATATAATCTGGCACAATCGTTGCAGCTATACCGCCAACAATGACATGCCTCTCGTCTTTGCAAAGCTTTTTTGCAAAGTTAATGGTATCAATCGTGATTTTCCAATGAAATGTAAATAACGTGGTGATTCCTACAATATCAAATTTGGGGTTCTTAAAATAGTCTTCGTTTTTGTACTTGTTACGAAATAGTTTTATTATATCAAGTATATCAACCTCTTGAAATTCTTCGGCATCGGGAATATCACCTTTTTTTCCATAGCGGATAAATTTAGCTAATTCAGGGGTGTATCTATTCCAATTATTCTCTGGATATGCCGCATTAAGAATCTTCAAAAGGTCTTCGCACAAAAGGGTGACAACTAAGTCTTTCATATCGCCTTTGAAAAAACGAACACTGTCACCTAACTGTTTATAGTATGCAGATATTTTCATTAACCCCATAGGAGGATATTTGTTTTTATAGTTAGGCTCAATGAGCAACACTTCTCGCATCGTTTTTTCATTCCTTCTTTGACTTGAGTGCAGTCTGTATATTAGAAATTAGTTCCTCCGCAATATCTGGTGCGGCTTGGTTTATAACATCGTAAATTCGACCAACGACTTTTCGGGTTTCCCTCGTATATTGCGATAAACCATCCGTAAGATACTTCGCCTTTGATTTTTCGCCGTTGCCATTTTTATCAGAGGAGGCCACTGGCAATACGGGCAATGGCGTATCGGGTGTCTTTTCGCCTTCAACGTTTGAAACGATGTTCTTTACTCTCTGTGCAAGCTCTGTTGCGGCGGCATCATTATTAGGCACAGGGCTAATAGGACGTTCAAGCCGTTTCTTAGCTTTTTCAGCAAGCTCCTTCTTTTTTTCTAACTCCGCATCCAAAGCCTCGCGTTCAACAGAACCCGCAAAACCCGTTTGGGATTTCTCCTGATATGTTTCTACAGCAGTATGATATTCACGGATTCTGCGGTAATCGCTTCGTTCGTCACTGGCAACATTACAGAGCTTCCATAGTACGATAAAGAACTCCTTCAACTTATCTTCAAAAGTAGTTCTTACAGTATTTTCGTTAAAGTAATCGCGTCGGGCATTGGGGATAAGGTCTGGATGCACGGCAAAAACTTCGCCAATAAAGTATTCATTGGCTCGATTATCTGGGAACAGCCGCTGGTCACGCAGAGCGCGGGCTGAACCTATTTGAATATTATCTTTTCGAAGACGCAATCCTCGCTGGATATTTTCACTTTTAATCTGGCCATTAAAAGAAGAAAGGCCAAACCACATCCACGCAATAAGATTGTCGTTTTCATCATAAAAGTCTTTGAAATCAATAGCTTTTATCTCGTCATGAACCTTCCCTGACGCATAAATTCGTGTACGATATTGTTTGAAAATCTGCTCACCATCAACATAAATCGGATATTCATGGATTGCCACTCCCAATTTATCCGCATGGCTCAAAATCTGATGATAGAACATAAATGCGCTATCATAGGGAACGGGAACCTCAAATGAGAGATAGTCTATAATGGCTTCTGTATCAAGCAATGCCCGGCTATCCTTGCTGATGTCTGTCAGAATAACTTTGAAAAAATGTGATTCCCGCCCTGTTTCAATCTCATCCACAACAAGAATTGCATCAAGAACTTCATCGGCGGTACGCTTTTTGTTGTCATTCAACATACCACGCATCTTTCTGGCATCCCAAGTCATAACGCTCGCCTTGTCCTCGCCTACAGAGGAAGAGATAAATTGTAATTGAGAGCAATAGGCAAGACCGCACAATCGCCCTATGCCACGGAAGCCCTTGTCTTCACTACGGCTTTTATCGGAGTTCGCTATATCGCTTAATACACGCATAAAATCAGCAGAGGCTACGCCACTACCGTTATCCTCTATAATGATGGTACTGTTGGTTCGGTCAATGGAAATATCTATCCTTGCCTCATCAGGTCGAAGAACCCCGCGCTTGATAGCGGCATCAATCGCATCACAAGAGTTCTGAACATATTCGCGATACATTACGCGCCGGTCAGAATACATCCCCGTAGTCAAATTCTCAAGGATATTCTTTCCAAATACCGCCATTGTGTATTCTCCTTCCTACTGCTTGAATTGCTTATATATTGGTTTGGGGAACTTGATTTTAAGCATTGAACGGAATATCGGGTTTTGGAGCAGGTATTCTCCTTGGTCAAGTCTGGTGAGGATATTTTTGTAGGTAGCTGGAACCACTTTATAATCTGCTTTGGTAGCTTCAATCGCATTCGTCCGTCCATATGCGTGTGTTGAACAATTGCCCTTAACCCTGTCATGAATTGCACTTCTAAATTGCTCCGCGCCAAATAAAACAACGCCCAACGAACGCCCGCGCTCAGTTACATCAAGAATCTGCCTCAAAATAGGTGAGTTCTTGGGGGTATCGGTTGAGGCGTATTTATTAAGTTCATCTATGAAGACAACAACCTTTTTTGGAGGGGTAGCACCTTGTTCATCATAATCGCCCTGCTGCAAGCGATTGATAATACGGACAACATCGCCGAAGACAAAACCTTGCATGATTTCTGACAGATGGGCAACATCAATAACATAGACATCATTTGGTTGTAAATTTTGTAATTGTTCTTCAAGGCGAATCGTGTTACCCTCTGCCCGATTCTCAAAGAGCGGAGAATTTTTCAGTGTTTTTGAAATAATGCGCCTAAATTTTCGCCATGACACGACAGGTATTTCTTTCTTAATATCAGGCGATTCTTTTGGGTCGGTATGCTTGGAAACAAGGTCGAGAAAACCACTCCAAGTGTTTACAGAATTAAAGCCGCCTTGCCCGGCGATTATGTATTCTTGGATGGCATCAATCGTCTGATTAGAATCGTCAACATTGGAAAAGAACAGGTCTAAGTCGTCTTTGTCACCCTCGTAAGTGAAAACAAACTGCTTTGCAATACCTTGTTCCATATACTCGTCTAATTCTGACTTCAACAAAAATGTGTTTTGCGCCTCACGGCCACTATCGCCATTGGGAACAAAATAGCGCACATTCTTAAATGGTTCAGGAGTCAATTTCAAATCTTCATATATCGAGAAGGCTTTCTCTTTTTCTTGCTTTGCCTGTTCATCGCTGTTTTTGCCACCATCTTTGAAGTCATTGAGAAGGTGGATACCCATCAAATCTTTGCCCTTGACGTTAAAAAGGACAAATGCCGCACTATCATCTTGCTCCAGATTATCGTCTGCATGATTCAAATAGCTGTCTTGAATTGCCTTGAGAAGAAACATTGCATACGATGTTTTTGCAGCGAGACCGGATATGCCAGAAATATTCAAATGCGCACCCTCTGGGCCAATCACAAATCGTGGGTCAAATTTTACAGGAAGAGTAATGCGCTGTTCATCACCAGAGTTCTCATACATCTCCAGATATCCGCATGGAAGTTTGCAATTCTTATTATCCAACCCAAGCGCATACTCGATTTCGTCACGGTCTGCCAGATAAACCTTTGCATCACTCTGGAGGGGAATATAAACGCCCATATTATTACAGACAACTTTAGCATCTACATAGTTCATGCCGACACGCAAAGTTGGTGCAACGATATCGACATCGCCGAAGTCGCTGGAAATATAATTTGTAAGAAAACTGGCTGCGTCAGTTATATGAGAAATGTCTTCAATGACACCATATGAATAAGAGAATTTCGACGGGTCGCGAGGATTGACATGCTCAACTTTAACAATATCAAACGGATTCAGGATTAGCTTTGAATCCGTCCAAAACGCAAAATTGTCCACGCTTGTTGGTTTGTTTTGCGTAGCAATGATTCTTCCAATAGCCTTTTGTTCCATGATGCCCCTCCTCAGAATAGATTGATAAACAGGTCATTGCTAAGATATGTGCTTTTCACGTAAGATTCGGTCAAATACACTGGGTATAGATGATTCGCATATCGGAGGTCTGAGCCATAGCAAGTGGGGTTGCGCTCATTAATAAGGGATGCCGAGATATCATCAACAACACTTGTGTCCAGTCCTTTTTTCTGCTCAGCGTCCGTAACTAATATTTTTTCGACTTTTATAACCCCATCAAACGGCGTTCGCGTTTGCTCCAAGCTACGCAATCGTATATACCAAACAGCGAAGCTAATACCGGGGATTCTATCAATGCTGATACGCGCCACAGGCGTTCTGTAAAACTGAGGCAGCTTAAGAATCGCATCAGCGTTTGCCTTACTCTTGCCGCCTCCGATACTAACCTTGCACAGTTCAGGATTGAAGGATTTAGATACACCAATAACCCAACGATAGCTGTCCATAAAAGCTTTGATGTCCGCATAACGCCCTGTTTTCATTGGCATATATTCAAGGGAACCATCTTTAACAAGCCATGCCTTGTTCTTTAGTTTACCTGCTTTTGCAAGTGTATCTACAAGTCCTTTTTCAGAATCAATCATATAATCTTGAACAGTAGCTATAGCTCTATCACGAAATTCAGCCTTTGTCAGTGAATCAGTCTTATATGTCAGAATATCGTCAAAATGCAATCCCAAGCGCATCAACCGAGGATTTTCATTCACTTTATCTCGAATGTAATTTAAGTGCGCTTCTGGGTGTCTGCCGCTTTTATCGCAGGTGTCTGGTAAAGAGATGACGCGCCTAATAATTGATGGCGGTTCAGCTTTCATTCGCTTATCTTCACGGCGGCAACAGGCAACACCGACTTGACCTGCTATGACCGGAAAGACCCTTGAGCCATAAGAGATATCATCAACATGATAAACATGGCGAGAGCCATCAAGAAAATATTTAAGATAAGGTTCAAACCCAAACTCAGCCATTTGAATAGCGAGTTGCCTTGCTGTATTTGCCAATGGAACAGGTTCTTTGAGGTTTTCGGTTTCTCCCTGCTGTTCCCAATTGATGGTGTAGCCATCAGGAGTATCATCATAATCCGGGGCGGGAGTGCGAACAGAATCAAGGCTGTACTTATAACTATTAAAACTTCTTCCCTCTGTAAGTTTCTCTATGTCATCCATTACTCGGCTCATGTGCTACAGCCCCTTTCTATAAAAATCTATACCTCCGCACCTTTTCCACTTTCGACCCATTCGTCGATTTCTGAAAGGCGGAATCTCCACTGCTTTCCTATTTTATGAGCGGGGAAGCTTTTCTTTTTTATCCAGTTACGGATTGTGTCCTTGTGAACCTTCAAGTGGTCAGCGACCTCATCAATCGAGACCCAATTTTCAGTTTCGTTTGACATAAATTCCACCGCCTTTCGACAGATTACAGCAACTTATTTATTATACATCAATCGCGAGCTGACAACAACCATTTTAAGCGATTTTCATATGAATATATGCGAACGGATGCGATATAGCCTTGTTTACATTGATTGAATTTGTAATATTATCATTTCACCCCTTGACAAATGAGGTTATTCAACTCCGGTGTTTTCTCCATGATTAAGAATCTTTCCGACACCGTGATCATCCCTATCGCGGGGATGATCCTCACCTTTGTACTCTGCTATGAGCTGATTCAGATGGTAATCAGCCAAAACAACATGCAGAACTTCGAGACCTTTATCTTCTTCAAGTGGATCATGAAAACCTTTATTGCCGTGTACATTCTCACCCATACCTTTGACATTGTGATGGGGGTATTTGACCTGGCGCAGCACGTTATCAACAGCAGCGCGGGGATTGTCACCGGCAATCTGGATGCGGCGGTTTCCCTGAATGCCCTGCATGCTACACTGGAAACGATGGAATGGTACGAGCTGTTGGGGCTGTACATGCAGTCGGCCATCCTCAGCTTTGGCATGAACGCACTGTCCATCTGCATTTTCATCATCATCTACGGGCGAATGCTGGAAATATATCTGACGACCAGTGTCGCCGCCATCCCCTTTGCCACGATGGTTAACCGGGATGAGGTATGCTGTAAAGGGGTGAGAATGATAACCACCCCAAATAAAAAGGCAACCGACCCATTCGTAGCGGTATGAAGCGGTTTTGCGGGGAAGGAGGCGATATCCATATCAAGCAGGCAACGCTCTGCTGCTAAAATCACATAAATAAAAGGCCGGGAGCGGCGTCAACTCTTGCGAAGTAAAACCGCCGCTCCCACCCGCGACACCCGAAGGTGTGCGAGATAATCTTATCAGATATTATCCGCGCTTTCAAGTGTTGCGGACGACACAACTGTGAAAGGACGGATTTGAATGTTACGAGAAATGTATTTTGGTAAGGTCATTCCATGGGAACGGAAAAACCGCAACAGCGAGAAGCAAAAGGAACTTCTCCGCAAAATGGAAGCGGAAGAACGGTACTTTGTGGAGAAGATGTCATTGGACGATTGCAAGCGTTTTCAAGAAATGTTGCACCTCAACACAGAGATTGCCATGAGCGAGGAGGGTGAAATCTTCTCATACGGCTTCGCAATGGGTTCGCTCTTGATGATGGATATTTTAGATGAAGCGCAGCATATGGAGGTATAGCATCACAACAAATCGAGGACTGCCATGGCAGTCCTCGATTGCTATTTACTCCGATTTCTTCCCACGGCTCTTGTACACGTTATACTGATTCTTGCACCTCGGACTGCAAAAAGCGGCATTGGGATGCTGAGCGGCAAACACCTTCGTGCAGTGCTTGCAGGAGCGCAACGGCTTCGACTCATCGGTCAGCATAAAGCTGAACATCATCTGCGCCCCCAGCAACAGCGAGTGAAAATCCCAAACAATGGTCGGCTTGTCATACAACGCAATGTGGTAGGTCGGAGCAATGCCGCCAAAAGCAGACATCCCCTGCCGGTAGAGATCGCGGGTGGTTTCGTCAAGGTCATCATAATCCTCATAATAGAGAAAGCTGGACACAAAGGTGAACGCCCAATCCTTGAACTGTGTCGCCAGCCAATCATACCGCTCGGCATATTCCCGCTGAACGCTTATGCTCAGCGCCATCGGCTTTTCATCCATCGCCATAGCCAGCGCCATCATTTCACGGTCATTCACATTCCATCGCACAGCATTGGAATCTTTCTGAAAATCCGGCTTATCGAAAGGGAAAAACAGCGCAACATAATCCTGTGCCGTCATGGTTTCCTCTTTTATAAAATGATTCTTCGGCAGATACACCGCATCGTAATCCATAAATTTCGGCGTGGTCGGAAGCGCCGTCATAAAGCCGAGCAAGCCATATTTGCCGACAAACTCCAACACCGCCGTCTTAACCGTTTCCTCATCCTTGCGGCTCATCAGGAGCATCCCCACATTCAGCATGTCCAAGGTCAGCGTCTCGGCATCCTTCAACGGGTCATAAATGACCGGCTTTGCCCTTGGCACAGGCGTGATGTACAGCGCACCGTCCTCGCTCTGCCTGTATTCATATCCGCTGTATTTAACCCATTGGGAACTTGTTTTCTTGAATAAATTATTCACACCCACACCGCCCAATAAATATGTAATCAATGATTTCTAAAATATATTACAAGTCTATCACTCGCCGCTATTTTCGTCAAGGGCGGCTTTTGTTTTGCCTGTTGTCAACTCGCCATTTCGGTATCGCTCTATAAATCGCCGTTGCCTCAGTGTCAGGGGCAAGCCTTCGTCATATCTTGGGGAAAGCCACTGATTAAGCGTATCCCGCAGACCGGCAATCAGCTTGTCGTAGACCTTGCGAATGTTTCGGTCGCTTTGCCCGCGCAACTTGGCAATTCGTTGCGGCGAATACTGCCGGATAACCCGGTAGTACATAATCTCGCATTGGTTCACGTTCAGCGTTTTGAGCAGATTCGATATGGTGGGGCTGGAGGTCAGCTCGTGCATTTCAAATGGGCAATCAAAAATCGTATCAAGGAAATTGCCTTGAATATGCTGCCGCCACCATTCATGCTCCAGCGGTCGGGGGATGACCGTGTTCAACTCTGTTCTGATTTCGCCGTCCTCGCCCTCTGTCCAGTGAAGCATTTCCTCGTCGGGGCGGCCGATCTCATTGCGGCCCTCTCGCCGTTCGCGGTTCTCGTCCAACTGATCCCACTTTTTTACAACCCGTTCGTAGTCCTTGATCGTCCGGGCGGCTTCCTCCATCCGCTTAAGGGCCTCGCGCTTGGCATCGCGGACAAGCTGTTTTCTTGCCGGTGACTGCTGTTCCATCCTGCCCGCTCCTTCCGTAATTCGATAGCCGAAAAATATTTTTGAGAAATTTTCAAAAAGAGTTCCGATTTACCCCCTGTTTTTGTCCTACTAATGGAGGGGTGTAATTTGTTGAATATATAAATGGATTACATACCTATCATTTGAGAGGAGGGAAACGTCATAAGCAACACGCGAGAACTGACCGCAAAAGAGAAAAGCACCATCCGTAGGCTGGTCACATCCATGTGCGCCAATTATGACAGCTACTACAAGGAGTGTCTGCCGCTGGACGGAAACTGCTATATGTTCGGCATCGCCTTTAACACCAGCGGCCTGTGCAAGTATTTTCGCAACGCCGTATTGCCCCTTGACCCGACGCTGGAGGCTATGTTCAACCACAAGCCGGTCAAGCCATGCAAACGATGCGGCAAAAAGTTCCCGGTGAATGGCAGGCAGACATATTGCTCTAATGTCTGCGCCGAAGCCGCCAGCCGGGAATCCACCGCCGCAAGGGTTCGCAAGCACCGAAACAAACAAGTCCATATGTAACGGATTAGGCTTCGCAAAGCACTGTAAACAGAGGGTTTGCGGAGCCGTTTTCATGTAAGGCGAGAGTTTATACACCCTCGCTATTTTTGAGCGCGTAAGCGCGGAAAGAGAGGCTCTATGGTACAAAATCAAACGACGGATTACATCAATCGGAACGACACCGCTCAAGAACAGTATACATCGCATACAGCGGCGGGTCAACCACAGCGCACCATCATGCGCAAGCGAATTGGCTCTACCACCTATCAGGTGGCGGTTCATTTCAGTCAGACCGGCGGCGAAACCATAAACGATAAAATCCTGCGGCTCATTCGCAATGAAGCGGAGGTTGTGTGATGATCAAATATTTTGGTAAAAATGTGGATGGGGCGCTGCAAAAGCGCCCCATTTATGGTATACTGGCAGTGCTACGAATGGGTCGGCTGCCTGAAAGTGCTAACAGCACTGGAGGGGGTTCATTATGAACAACAGGCAGCAGGCTTCATCATCTCGAATCACCGCATTATACGAACGTCTTTCTCAGGAGGACGAATCGTCCGGGGACTCGAACTCAATCAAAAATCAGAAAAATATGTTGGCGGAGTACGCCGGTAAGAACGGTTTAGCCAATCCTGTCCATTTCACCGACGATGGTTATTCCGGCGGCAACTTTGACCGCCCCGGTTGGAAACGGTTGATTGCCGAAATTGAGGCGGGGAATGTTGAAACGGTCATTTGCAAGGATATGTCGAGGGTTGGCCGCGATTATCTGCAAGTAGGCTTTTACACCGAAGTTCTCTTTCGGGAGAAGGGTGTCCGCTTCATCGCCATCGCCAACAGCATCGACAGCCAGAACCGGGATAGTGGCGAGTTTGCTCCGTTTCTCAACATCATGTCGGAGTGGTATATCCGTGATTGCAGCCGCAAAATCACCGCCGTTGTCCGCACAAAAGCGAAGGAAGGGCGCAGGCTCACCAACGTTTCGATTTACGGATACATCCATGACCCCGACGACAAAGAAAAGTGGATTATCGACCCGGAGGCCGCCGCTGTGGTGCGCAGGATGTTTGCATTGACCATCGACGGCAAGGGTCCGGCGCAGATCGCCCGGATATTCACCGAAGAGAAAATTGAGTGTCCGGCATTCTACAAATCCCGACCGGAAAACGGCGGCTACACCAACAAAAACAAGCCGAAAGAACCGTATGTCTGGTCGCCAAGCACCATCACAACCATGCTTCAAAAGCCGGAGTACAAGGGGCATACCGTTAACTGCCGCACCCGCAAGGATTCCTACAAGGATAGACAAGGGCGGAAAATGCCGCCGGAGGAATGGTTGATTTTCGAGAATACCCACGAGGCCATCGTGGACGCCGGCACATGGGAAACGGCGCAGCAATGCCGCAAAACTACAAAACGCATCGACACCTTCGGCGAGGCAAATCCGCTGACCGGCAAGATGCTTTGCGCTGACTGCGGCGCACGAATGTATAATCATCGCAAGGCTGGTGGGAAGCCATATCAGCACTGGAACGGCAGAATCTACAGCCGTCCGCCCAGTGATTTTTACACCTGCTCAACAAAAAATAACGCAAGAAATCGCTTCTCCGACGCCTGTTCTAATCACACGATTCGCACCGCTGTGGTACGAGAGCTGATCCTCGATGCCATACGAGCAGCCAGCAGCTTTGTTAAAACCAACGAGGCCGAGTTCGTCCGTCAGGTGCGGGAGGCGTCGGCGATTCGCCGGGACGAAACGGCAAAGGCGCATAAAAAGCGTCTTGCTAAAGCGCAAAAACGTGTCGCGGAGCTGAATACCCTCATCAAAAAATTGTTTGAGGAACACGCCCTCGGCAAGCTGGTCGACAAGCGGTTTGATATTCTTGCTGCGGATTATGAGCAGGAGCAAACCGCGCTGGAGCAATCCATCGAAACGCTGCAAGCCGAGCTTGACGACTTCGACGCCGATAGTATGAGGGCGGATAAGTTCATCGAGATTGTGTCAAAGTATACCGATTTTTCCGAGCTGACCCCGGCCATGATAAACGAGTTCGTAGATCGTGTCGTTGTCTACGAGGCTGATAAATCCAGCGGCGAGCGTGAGCAGAAGGTGGATATTTACCTCAACTTTATCGGCAAGATTGATGTGCCGCTGCCCGAGCTTACCGCCGAGGAGCTTGCTCAGGAAGCGGAAGAAAAACGGCTTCGTGAACAGAGGCGGGCTACACAGCGCAAATATGTCCAGAAAAAGCGCGCCGAATGCCGTGCGCAACAGGCGGCGCAAGCTGCTGAAAACGAACCAGACGAACAACAATCGGCATAACAATCGAATATATAACTATCATCATCCCCCGGACTTCACCGTCCGGGGGATTTTCTGTTTGAAGGAGGAACTATTTTGCAGAAATTAAAACGAAATATAAACATGGGATTCCGTGTCACAGCGGAGGAGCAGACACAGATTATGGCACGGATGGAGGAGATTGGCTTTCCCTCCGTCCGCTCGTATTTGCTGAAAATGGCACTGAACGGCATGATTATCAACCTTGACCTCACCGATGTACGAGAGTGTTCCCGATTGCTCCGCATCGTCAGCAATAACGTAAATCAAGTTGCCAAGCATGTAAATGAGAGCGGCAACATCTACACTGCCGACCTTGCGGATATTCAAACTCGGCTGGATGAAATCTGGCAGCAGCAGGACAAAATCATTCGCAGTCTGACAAAAATCTTGGAGGTGGCATAATGGCGAAGCTCAGAATCATCACCATGCGGGATATTGAGGCCGAGCCAGTTAGTTGGCTTTGGGAGCCGTATATTCCCGCCGGAAAAATCACAATCATCCAAGGCGATCCCGGCGACGGCAAGACGACAATGGCGCTGGCTGTTGCGGCGGCGGTTACGACAGGCGGCGCATTGCCGGGAAGCGGTTGCCACATTCCCGCCAGTGTCATTTTCCAGACAGCGGAGGATGGGCTTGCCGATACCATCAAGCCAAGGCTGGAACAGCTTGGCGCGGATTGTGGCAGGGTTCATGTCATTGACGAGGACGAGCAATCGCTGTCATTATCGGACGAGCGGATTGAGGCGGCTATCATAAAAATGAACGCAAAGCTTTTTATCCTCGACCCGCTGCAAGCCTACCTTGGCGGCGCAGACATGCACTCGGCCAACGGTGTGCGCCCGCTGATGAAGCAGCTTAGCGCGGTTGCGGAGCGGACGGATTGCGCCATTGTCATCATCGGACATCTCAACAAAAAGGGCGGCAAGAGCCAGTATCGCGGGCTTGGCAGCATTGATATTTATGCCGCCGCCCGGAGTGTATTGACCGTAGGGCGCACAGGCGACACTGAACGCGCTGTAGTTCACGGCAAATCCAACCTCGCCCCGGCGGGCGCATCGCTGGCCTTCGAGCTTGACCCCATCAGCGGCTTCCGCTGGCTGGGCGAATGCGACATTGGCATTGATGATTTACTCAGCGGCAAAAATCATCAGCCGGAGAATCAGTTTTCTAAGGCGCGGCGGCTGATTGAAACAATGCTGCGGAGCGGTTCTGTTCCGGCTGTCGAGATTATGCAGGCGGCGGAAGAACAGGGCATCTCGCCCAAGACGTTGAATCGGGCAAAGTCGGCGCTGGGTGTCATATCGATCAAGCGGCAGGGGAAATGGTTTTGGGATCTGCCCATTGATGTGGCGTATACCGTCTGCGAGGAAGATGGTCAACATAGCCAAGATGGCCAACATCCACCAGTGACCTCCTTGACCATCTTGCCCGGTGGGATGATCTAATGGCGACCACATGGATGAAAGCTTTACACAAGAGCGGCGGTAGTATTGCCGCCGCTCTTGGCCGCTCCACCGATTATATTGAGAATCCTGATAAGACAGATGGCGGCGAATTGATTGACGCCTACGAGTGCGATGCCCGAACCGTGCAGTCGGAATTTCTGCTTTCCAAGCGGCTATACGAACAAAAAACCGGACGGGATCAGGGCAAGCATGATGTGATTGCTTATCACGTCCGCATGAGCTTCAAGCCGGGAGAAGTCACGGCGCAGCAGGCGCTGGAGCTTGGCCGGGAGCTCGGACTTCGCTGGACAAAGGGACGGCATCAGTTCATTGTCGCGGCGCATACGAATACAAAAAATCCCCATGCGCATATCATCTTCAACTCGGTCAATTTTGATTGCACTGGGAAGTTTGAGGACTTCAAACGCTCCGCCATTGCGCTGCGCCGTGTCAGCGATCAGATTTGTTTGGAGCATGGCTTGTCGATTATTGAAAAGCCGGGGCTGTCTAAGGGCTTTAACCGCACGGAATATCTTGGCAGGGAGAAAACTCCGACTGTGCGCGAAAGGCTGCGGGATTTGATTGATGCCGCTCTCCGTGACGGTAAATCTTTTGAGGAGTTTATCGCCGCAATGAAGTCGGTGGGCTGCGAGGTCAAGCAGGGCAAGCACCTCGCAATTAAAATCCCGAACAGCGAGCGGTTCATCCGCTGTAAATCTCTTGGTGATGATCACACCGAGGACGCCATCCGTGAGCGGTTATCCGGCAAGCGGATTGTTGCTCCGAAGCAAAAGGACATTGCACCACCTACATCGTCTAAACCCAATCTCCTGATTGATATACAGGCGAAAATTCAGCAAGGCAAGGGTGCGGGATATGAGCAGTGGGCACGGGTATTTAATTTGAAGGAGGCCGCCAAAACGCTCATCTTTTTGCAGGAGAGGGGCTTGACGGACTATGGTGTTCTGTCCAAAACAGCCGAGGCCGCCTCCAAGCATTTCGGCGAGGTCGGCAGTCAGCTAAAGGTGATTGAAGCGCGGCTGAAAGAGATTTCCGAGCTTCAAAAACACATCGGCACATACAGCAAAACTCTTGATGCGTATCGCGGCTACCGGGATTCCAAGTGGAGCAAGAAATATTACGCGCAGCATGAAACTGACATCGTTTCTCACAAGGCGGCGAAGAAATATTTTGACAGTGTTGGCCTCAAAAAGCTGCCGTCGATGCAATCGCTCAAAACGGAATATGCTACCCTCAATGCTGAAAAACGAAAACTCTATCAGGGCTATCGCCCAGCGCGGGAGGAAATGATCGCGCTGCTCATGGCGAAGCAGAACACCGAACGCATCCTTGGCATGACCCCGCCGCCAAAAAAATCTCACGAAAAATCCGGGCAGGAATTATAATAAATCTGTTGCTTTTCACAGCGCCGAAAGGCGCACAGCAGACGCGATAGCGGCTTAAAAGGACAGGGGCGGCATAGCCGTTCCTGTCCTTCCGGGGTTTGGGGCAGCGCCACAACAAGCTGGGAGGTGCACGCACCTCCCCCTGCTTGCTATTAGCTTTATACTGCGATTCCGCTTGGTGCGGATATAGCGTTGTTGTCGCGGTTTAGCCGTTCAACTTATCCAGCTCACGGACATTTTTCATAAGCTCGTCAAAGGTGATACCGTCCAGAAGTCGGTCGCGTTCCTCTGTGTAGTTGCCTTTTCCGTTTTCAAACTGCCGGAGGAAGTACACTGCTCCGACCGCTCCCAATTCTTTTTGAAGTGCGGTCATTCCGGCCTTTCGTACATAAGCGGGGTTGCGAAAATCTGTAGCTGTGTTACCGTTCATCGTTTGTCACCTCCATAAGCCACGATACAGGGTTTGCCACTTTTATCTTCAAATCAAGTTTAACGGCGGCACGGAGCAACCGGTCATCGGTGGTTAAGAATATATCCGCCCCGCCTGTTTCGGCCAGAGCCAAATGCAGACTGTCAAACATTTTTATGCCTTGCTGCTGAAAAAACACTGCTCGTTTTTCGGCGGCCTCCGTTGTAACAAGGCGTGTTCGTGCGGCTGAATAAAGTGTTCTGACCTGTTCCAGCCTTTCCATGTCGGTGAGCCGTGACAGTTCATATTCTATTATACCACTCGCCATCAATTCCCATTCGCCGTTTTCGCAGTGTGAAACGATAGAGAGAATCGCTTCCGCTTCAAGGTAAACTCGGTCTTGCGACAAATCATCAAAGGGACGATTGAGGCAGCAGTTATCCAAATAAATCTTCACAGGCAATCACCTACTTCCACCATTATTATACCCCGCCTGCACCGAAATCACAATCATTATTAAACGATAACTTTTTGACCGTTATTCTGCACGATATGGTATAATGTCATAGATATAATCTCAAATCAAATCGCAAAGAAACCCCGGAGGTGTGAAATGCCAAAAAAGGAAAACTATGACCTGACAACACTGTATTTCCCTGCCCGCGTAATGGACAAGCTGCAATATATAAAATCGTACCCTATGACCATTGTGGAAGCACCCTCCGGCTTTGGCAAAACCACTGCTGTCCGCGCTTTTTTCAATGAGTTTATGGGTGAGAGCATACCTGTTTTCTGGCACACATTTTTGGGCGAGACTGTTTCTGCTTCGTGGAAAAGCCTGTGCGAAATCGTTCAACGGTTCGACAGCGAGAGCGCAGAAAGGCTGCTGGAGCTTGGCGAACTGAACGAAAACACTATGCCGCTCATCACCAATATTATTGAAAACATGGAATGCCCCGAAGATACATATATCGTGCTGGATAATTTTCAAGACATGAGGATTTCTTTTATCCGGCAGTTAATTGACGCCCTTGCGAAGCACGGCGGCGAGAAGCTCCATGTCGTGATTGTCACCCAGCAGCTTTCGAGGGACGGTGCGCAGATTCTCAGCCAAAACCACAGAGTATACAAGCTTGCGCCGCAGGATTTGACCTTTACAAAGCATGACGCGGAGGGCTACTACACGCAAGCCGGACTGCACATAACGCCTGAACAGCTTGAGCGTGTATATGAGCGCTCGGACGGTTGGATTGCCGCGCTGTATCTGCAAATGCTGGCCTTTGTTCAAACCGGCGATTTCGAGAGCGGCGATATGGATGCCCTAATCCATACCGCCATGTGGGGCAAACTATCACATGAGAAGCAATCCGCGCTTTTAACACTATCCATATTCCAGAGTTTTACCTTGCCGCAAGCGGAGTTTATGTCAGGCGTTCCCTCAACTGAGATAGAAACTCTTCTGCGCAACAATCCCTTTATCCGGTTCGACCGTGAAACCCGCAATTACTATATGCACAGCATCCTGCGAGGTTATTTGCAGAACGTATTTGAAAACAGGCCGGAGGAAACAAACAAGACAGTATATATGTTGGCTGGCGATTGGTTCACAAAGAGCCTTTCCTATATAAACGCCATCCGGTTTTATCATTTAGCGGATGCTGCTGACACTTACGAGAAGATTTTATCCCTGCCGCTGACCAGCCTTGATGTTGCGGATAACTCCGTTGGGCAGGATATCCGGCCAATTATATTTGACTTGATTGATAAAACCGACTTTGAAACCAAACGGCGCTTCCCCCAGTCCATGATAAATGTGGCGTTCGCGCTTTTCTTTTTGGGTGAGCATGAACGGCTGATGCGTATGCAGGGCGAGATTGCATCTGTTATTGACAGCAGCTATGTTTCCGATACGGAAAAGGATATTCTACGCGGCGAGATGGAGCTGCTCATGTCCTTTTTGGAATACAACGACATTGAGAAAATGAGCGTAAAGCACCGCCGGGCCCTTGACCTGATCGGCGGGCCCACAACGCTTATCAGCAACAAAAGCACATGGACATTCGGCTCCCCGTCCATCCTGTATATGTATTATCGGGAAAGCGGGAAAATGGCCGAAGCCCTTGAACAGATGGACAAGTGTATGCCCCATTACTATCAGCTTGCGGACGGCCACGGCACAGGCGCGGAAATCGTCATGCGGGCCGAAGCTGAGTTTAACTGCGGCAATTTTGACACCGCTGAAATCCTCAGCCACAAAGCTTTGTTTGTCGCGGAGAGCAAGAAGCAGAACAGCATCTACCAATGCGCGCTATTTCTGCTGGCTCGCATCGCCATTATGCGGGGAGATTCCGAAGCTCTGCGCATATCGTTACAGTCCTTGCAGGAACGGGCGAAGTTTAACAAAGAAGATTTGTGCCGCCACACCTTAGACCTCTGCGAAGGCTTTGTGTATGTCACCACCGGCACGGAAGGCAGCCTTGCGGAGTGGCTTTCACAGGGGGATATATCGCAGACCTATCTGTCCATGATGGTTGTTCCCTTTGCCCATATCATCTATGGTCGGGCGCTCCTTGAACGTGGGGAATATTTGAAGTTGCTGGGTGTAAGCGAATATTTTATGGGCGTGTCGAACATCTTCCCCAATCTGCTGCCGCAGGTTTACACAAAGATATATCTCGCGCAGGCCAACACCGCCTTGGGTAAAGATGAGGAAGGCATCTCCCTTTTGACGCAGGCACTGGAGACTGCCTTGCCCGACAAGATATATATGCCTTTTGCGGAAAACGGCGAAGGCTTGCGGGCGCTTCTGCCTAAAGCGGCGGAGCGAATTGCGGATAAGGATGGTCTTGCTTGCATTGACAGACTTGCGCTGATGTTCAGCAAATCAATACGCAAAGTCAATGCCGAAAAGCCTGCCCTAACCCAAAGAGAGCGCGAGGTTTATGCGCTTGTTGCCGAGGGGCTGACCAATAAACAGATTGCGGAACAGCTTTTTATTTCCGTTTCGACAGTAAAAGCCAATGTCAGCCGCCTGCTTGACAAAATGGGCGCGTCGTCCAGAATACAGCTTGTGGGCAAAAAAGTCTAAAATGTTTTTCGAAAAAGAAGCCTTTTGCGAAAAATGGCCACATGGCCAATATGAATTTTTACTAATCCGTTCTACAATAAAGTAGAGCGGATTTTTTATGTAAAATATATTCACTAAGACCAACAATTCATGCGGGGTGTGGGAATATGTCTTATTTCAAGGCGGTAACGCCTATGGACGATTACTGGCTGCAAATTGAAATGTCCACCGGCAACATCGTCCAGCTTGACCTGTCACCAAAGCTGAAAACCACTCGTTTCTGTCCGCTGAAAGACAATGCCCTGTTTCGGAGCGTGACGATAGATGGTGATTTTCTTGTCTTTGGCAATAAGGTGAAGCTTGGCGCTACGGAAATAATGAACATGGTGATGCTGTAAGAGGGGCGCGCTAACCCTCTCGACGCACATTAGCGTATCGAGGAGGTCTTTGGCGTAGCTTGTGTCAAGTAGCGGAATGCGTTAAAACTAATCAATATAAATTTGAGAGGATGATAGACATGGCAAAAACAGCGATGTTATTTCTGCAAAACTTCAAGAAGAACGATTATATGTGCTGGCATGTGTGTTCGCAATGCTATAATTTGGGTTCGGTCGTGTTTCGTGATGATAATACTACATATTTCAAAGCGGAGAAGAAATCTCATAGCACTGATGTCCAGCACCTTGCCCAAGGCTCCGCCTATTACACAGGCGGTACAAATCTCCGACTTGAAATCTCCATAGAAACATCAAGCAATTTACAGACCTCAAATGCCAGTGATGCTATTTTGGACAGCAAGAGTCGTAATGTGGGATTTGTCTACGATTATTGCATTGAGGATTCCACAGACGATGACTTCAATGACATCTATGTAAATGTTGTGGCATGGAAAAATAAAGGATAAGGGGGATGTTACTATGGATATAAATTTTCATTATTACGCGGTGAAAGCAATTGCCGTGAGAGCCGGTTTCGATGAGGCTGATGCACAGTATATCGCTTCTTATTCGCAGTTTGTTGATGATTTTGATTCATCGTTTGTTGTAATGCTTACTGATGTTCCAGAATATGCGAGATACCTTGCGCTTGGTAGCACATGGGGACTCTATTGGTTCATGCCTGTAACTACTGGCTTTAACAGTTGGTTTGATATGGCACAGCTTATTACACATAGCAATCAAAAGTGGATTGTTACTCCATTTCACTTTATTCCAGAACTACCGCTTAATAATCCCGCATTACCCGCAAATTGGCGGGTTGCCCCAGCAGACATAGATGTGCCGTCACTGATTACTGATATGCTTGTAGAAAGCAGAACTGCATTTCTTACCAGCACACCGGCTACTCGCTCGGCGAGCTTAATGCGTATCGGTATGTTGCTTCACATTTTTGCAGACACCTATGCTCATCAGAGGTTTTCCGGGTTTCAGGGTTGGGAGAACCATAGCTATCTGAGAAATGTGACTAATAATATCGGGAACGATGATGTGACCACATTATACGATCCTGATATGTATTACACCCTTCCCTCTGTGGGGCACACAAATGTCAATCATGCGCCAGACGATAGTCATGTGCGATTTGAAATGGCACAAAAAGCAAATGCGGGTGATGATGCTTACTCTCTTGTTTATCAGCGAAGTAACACTGAAGTTTTTTGTGATGCTGCGAAAGAAATCTTGAAATTTCTCTTGAGCTGCAATGGACTTCCTATGATATCCGATGCAGAGTGGGCATTGTTTGTCGATTCATTTCGGCAAGGTTTGCTCACACCATCTAAAAATGAACAATTTTTGAATCACCATTGGCATGCACAATTCGATACCATTACATTTGCCTACAACAGAGAAAATATGATGAACAGTATGCTTTCGACGACAGGCGAAGTGCTTGAAGGCGAAGCCAGAAATTTAGCAGAAGTACATGGTATTGATCCGCTTGTGTTCGCTGTAAAAAGTGATGCATATTATCGCTACAACGTAACTGCTGATGAAATTCGCCGAAGAGTAACGGGCGAGCCCTACCACGCTGATGCGCGTTTTGATGCGCTAAAAGCAGATATGGAAGCGCAAACCAAAATAAACGATGAATCACTGGGTGAATGATATTGGGGAGGAATAATCACATGGCAAACCAAAAAAGCAAAATCCTATCTATGCTGATTGCGATGGCAATGGTTTTCACTACACTGCCCATGACAGCATTTGCGGAGGTCGGTATCCCGCTGGGTGATTCGGGCATTCCCGACAATCCCGCCACGCCCACGGATGTAGTCCTTGTGGCGCTGGACGAGCTGGCGGAGGACATCCTCTGGCAGGGCTACGACTACAACACCGTAACCGAGAACGAGCTTGTCCTGCCGGACACCCTCACCGGCACGGATGAAGACGGCAACCCGTTCTCCGTTGAGGGCGTAACCTGGGAATGTACATCGGCCAGCACCATGCTGGGCGATGTCCTCGCTACGGTATTTGACCCGGAAACCTTGGCCATGTACGAGTTTTCGCCTGTGCTGCCGGAAGGCTGCATATTGGCGGAGGGCGTGACCGCCCCGGTGATTTCGGTGTTCATCCGGCCGGAGGGCGGGGTGAAGATACAGCCGATGTCTTCTGGCAGTGTTATCATCAACAATCAAACCGAATGGGAAACCTTTATAAATGCCACCATCAATAGCTGGAACGGCGACAATAACACCATCACGCTGAACTCCGATGTAAGCGGCAACCTTGTGATACCCGCTGCGGTTACCGGGTTGACTATTATCGGCAATGGCAAAACAACCGCAGGAAGTATTGAATACCACGCAATTGGCAACAGCACAAATTCTGATTTGACCATTAAGAACCTGAATATTGTCGGTGGTATTGGCATTGCCTATTATGCAACTGGCGCACACAAACTAACCATAGAAGGTACTTGCAAGATAACAGGAACAGCTACAAGCGGCGGAAATGCAATTGGACATAATGGTTCGTTAACTGTTGATGTAACCGCAGGGGCCAGCCTTGTCGCTACATCAAATAATGACAGTGTAATTTACTCAACCACCGACTCACTCACTGTTAATATTGCCAGCGGTAGCTCGATGGAGGTATATAGCAACAGTAGCGGAAAAGAGGCCATTTATGTTGGCGGTAATAATAACATAACCATCACCTGTAATGGCGGCTTAGCGGCTGTAGGCGGCAACTCTACTTCAGGCGGTGGCTATGGTATTAGCACCAGTAACACTTTCACTCTTTCCGGAACGCCCGAAGCCCTCTATATTATCGGCGGCATGGGAAATTCAGTGCGTGCAAAAGCCATTAACGCTGGAACCTTCACCAATAATACCAACATAACAATCAATGGTACAACCGACACCGAAATAATATACCCAGCTGTCAGCAACACCATTACTGCGGCAGCTGTTAACATCACCGCACCCATAACCGGCCAAAACAGCGCTGTGGCAACCGCCAACAACATTGGCTACACAGTAACCTCCACCGCATGGAAAGTTACTGCCGGAGCGGACTTGACAACCGGCAACCCCTTTGCGGCAAGTACAGCCTATACGGCAACGGTTGTTTTAACCGCAAAGACCGGCTATAAATTCGACACAGTTCTACCGGGGAATGTGACAGGCACAAACGGCACTGTAATTAGTGCCACAACAAGCGGCATAGGCAACAACACACTCACCGTGGTGGTGAATTATACGGCGACAACTGCAACACCCACCCACAGCATATCGCTGAGCGAAATTGGCACATACACCTTCCCCGCCGCCAATGTCGGCTACGGGGAGCTGGCTCCAAGGACAATAACCATCACCAATACAGGCAACCAAGCTACTGGCAATCTGACTCCTACGCTTTCCGGGGCAAACGCAGCCAGCTTCGAGTTATCCCAAACCATGGTGAATAGTATTGCTGTCGGCGGCACAGACACCTTCACATTTAGACCCAAAACCGGTCTTTCGGTGGGAACATACTCCGCAACGGTGACAGTAAGCGGCGGCAACGGCATTTCCGCAAGCTTCAATGTGAACTTTACGGTTAATTCTATCCCCACTTATGCAGTCACTGTCAGTGGCGGCACGGGTAGCGGCAATTATGCGCAGGGAGCAACAGTAAGCATTGCAGCTAATGGTGCTCCCAGCGGTCAGCAATTCAAAGAGTGGACAGTCGACAGCGGCGGTGTGACATTGGCAAACGCAAACAGCGCCAACACCACCTTCATCATGCCCGCAAACGCGGTTACTGTAACGGCAACCTATGAAAACCTGCCGCCAAACACCTATTCCATCACAGTGCAAAATGACGGCAACGGCACGGCCAACGCCAATGTCAATTCGGCTACAGCAGGCACAACAATCAACTTGACAGTTTCGGCAAGCACTGGATACCAGTTCAAATCGTGGCAGGTTATCAGCGGCGGCGTGACGATTGCGAATAACAGCTTCACCATGCCTGCGGCGAATGTCGTTGTCAATGCGATATTTGAGCCGATACCTGCGGCAACCTACACAATTACTTTCAATCCGAATGGCGGCTCGGCGAGCGAAACAACGCGCATAATCACGCAAGGTTCGGCTATCGGCACACTTCCCAATCCGACCCGTAGTGGCAGTTATAGCTTTAACGGCTGGTATACGATGGCAAGCGGCGGCACGAAAATAAGCGCAGCAACCATCCCCACCGGCAATGCCACCTATTATGCTCATTGGACGGATACCAGCGGCAACAATAGTGGTGATGATAGCAGTAGCGGTTCCGGTTCTTCCAGTGGCGGCGGTGGTTCTTCTTCCACCGGCACCGTTACTGTCAAGAGCGATACCGATTCGCCTGTAACCGCGGTTGTCACCACCACCGGCACAGTGGATAAAAACGGCAATCTCTCAGCCACCGTCACCGATGCGATGATCCAGAACGCAATCGCAAGGGCGCAGGCTGAGGCCACAAGACTCGGCAAAACCGGTGATGGTATTATCATTGAAATCAAAATCACTGCAACAGGTGCCAAGAGCCTATCGGTGAAAATGGACGCCGCTGCTCTCAGCGGGCTGAATACAGCAAGGGCTGGCTTCTCAGTCACTTCTGAAATCTTTAAGTTTACGCTGGATGACAAGGCGGTGAAACAGGTCAACACCCAATCCAACGGCAGCGTGAGCTTCACCACGATACCAACCGATAAGCTCTCCAGCACAGCACAGGCTGCTATCGGCAACCGCCCAGTGTACGACTTCAACCTGATCGACAGCACTGGCAAAGGAATCACAAGCTATGGCAACGGTACAATCACCCGCAGTATTAACTATACTGCTACCAGCGGAGAGCGCACCGGCAACCTCTTTGCAGTTAAGGTTTTGGATAACGGCAATGTGCAGTGGATTACCGAATCCAGCTATGTCAGCGGCTGGCTCATCTGGACTGGCAGCAGTAACTCGGTTTATGGTGTGGGCTACAAAGCATCTGCCCCAGCCTTTACTGACACAACAGGCCATTGGGCAAATGACAACATTGACTTTGTGGCTTCGCGCGGCCTGTTCAGCGGTACAACAGCAACTACTTTCTCGCCCAATACATCTATCACTCGTGGAATGTTCGTGACAGCTCTTGGCAGACTGAGCGGCCAAGATGTAAGCGGCTACACATCAAGCAGCTTCACCGATGTTAAAGACGGTAGCTACTACCTCGCCTACATTGAATGGGCTGTAGCGAATAAAATCGTCAACGGCGTGGAAAACAATCAGTTTGCTCCCGACAGGAGCATAACCCGCGAGGAAATGGCGGTTATGATCTATAATTACGCCAAGGCTACCAATTACACGCTCCCTGATTCCCGCACAGCGGTGAAATTCACCGATGATGCCAGTATCAGCTCATGGGCCAAGGATGCCGTGAAAGCCTTGCAGCAGGCGGGCGTTGTAGCCGGTGTTGGCGCGGGCAATTTCAACCCCAAGGGTACGGCCACCAGAGCCGAGGCCGCAACTATCCTGCGCAATTTCGTGGAAGGTATCATAGACGAAACCACAGCAAGGGGCTGGGCCAAGAATGAGGCCGGACAGTGGATGTACTGGACATGGGACGGTAAGCTTCACACTGGCTGGGTTACCACAACAGGGAATAAATACTACATGGATGCGAACGGCATCATGGTAACCGGCAAATGGTTGCAAATCGGCAATAAGTGGTACTATTTCAATGTAAATGGGACACTGGCAACCAATACAACCATAGACGGATATGAAGTGGGCGCAGACGGAGCGAGAAAGGAATAGCCCCACAATAGCAATAAGAAATCAACACACGAACCGCCTACGGAATCATAATTCCGTAGGCGGTTTTTTGTTTTCACCCCTTGACAACATTCCTGTGAGTGGGGCACGATGGGAACCAATTACCTCAAAAGCCTGTTTGCGGTGGGATTCCAGGGCTTTCTGATTCTGGTCTGCGTGGCGATCTACAGTGTCTTGCTGCAGAGCGCAACCACCTCCGGCGATCCCATCTCGGCGGTGTGGCAGGTAATGGGCTTCACGGTTCTGCTGTGCTTTGCCTTGTTCAAAACCGGCAGCCTGAGTAAAAGCATCTTTGGAGCGCACGGTTAATGCCGCGGCGGTACAACACTGCCAGCGATGGAATCCCCCGGCGCACTTGGGGCGGGAAGCTCCCGGAGCAGTTTTCTCCGCAGGATGTCCGACAGTTCATGGCAGATACAAACAACATAATTGATAGTATACAGGAGGAGCGATCACACATGGCGAAATCAACCGCAAAAACCGCTGACCAAGCGGTTATCACCGCATTAAAGCTGGAAGCGCGGGCATACCCCATCGATGAACCCAAGGGCAGCACCGTTGCCTTTGCCAGCCTTAACATCAATGATGCCTTTGCCGTACAGGGCCTTAAAGTGGTTAACGGTGACAAGGGGATGTTTGTTTCCATGCCCAGCACCAAGGACAAGAACGGTGACTACAAGGACATTGCCTTTCCTGTCACGGCGGATGCGCGAAAACAGGTCGGCGCGGCAGTGCTGAGCGCCTATGCCAAGGCGGTGGAGAAATCTCAGCCGGAGCTTGCCGCCGCCGCGCGCTCGGCAAAGGATGCACTGGAAAAGCCATCCCTGACCGGGCAGCTTAAGGATGCGGCTAAGGAAAGCAAGGCCCAGGCAGCGCCCGCCAAGGACAAGGCCGCCCCGGCGCATGAGGCTCGCTGATGGAGCAGGAAAAGCTGTACAGCCCGGTTAACTTTTTTCTGCGCGATAAGGTGTCCGCGCTTGAGGGACAATATGACGATGTCCACTATTGGCGGGATGAAATCACGCACGAGGAAGCGTTTGAACACATTGCCGAGATCAGGGCGGCGCTTGCTGATGATCGTCAGCATTATGATCAGGGGCGCGGCCTTGCTGAGTATCTGGGCAAAGGCCCATTGAATGACAAGGTGCAGTCACTGATTCCGCATGTGGAGCTACATGACGACCAACTTTGGACAGTGGCGCACCTCCAACTGAATGAGCCGCTGACTTCAAAGGAAATGGCAGATCTGAAATCCTGGTGGGGCGGCCAGCTCAGTGATGGGTGGGGCGAAGGCTTTGAGCAACGGGAGATCATTGTGGATGAGGGCGCGCTGTATGTGGAGCCATGGACTTCTTCGGGAGGCTTCTTCATTGCTACCCAGGCCGAATTCGACCGCCGCAGGGGGATTGAGCAAGCTGCCCCTGGCATGAATGATGCTTCGCTGTGGGAATCCCTCAGCACACGGGATGCGCTGCTGGAACAGATCGCAAAGGCAGAATGCCGTGTTGTAACGCTGGAATCAAGAAACCGTGACAGTCTTGACTTCTATGACATCTCCGTTCGCAGTCTCAAAAAGGCTTTGGATGCGGCTTTCGATGCCGGTGTCTCCCATCAGATGGCGAAAGAGACGGCCGTGCAGCTTCCCGAACCCGAGGCCGCGTCTATTGTAGATGAACAGAGTCTGCGGGATGCACTGACCATCCGGTTGGAGCAAAACATGGTGGAGCGAATGACATATCTCCAAGCCAAGATTGCAGCTCCGGGTCTGCCGCAAGAGGATGTGGTGGCGCTGGCGGAGCGGATTTCGGCCACATCTGCAGCCTATGATTACCTCCAGGGGCACAACTTCCTCCCGGTGGAGACCATGCAATTTCTGCTGCAATTCGGCAGCCCTCTGGAATTGGTCGCGGAGCACTGGCCGGTGGCGAAGGATGATTTGCTGGATTTCAGTATGGTGCTGGAGGATGTGATGGAGAATTCCTATCATCTCGATCCAACAGCGAATGACGAGCCCGCCGCAGACACACCACCAGTGGGACAGCCCACATCCGGTAAACCATCCCTGCTGGCGGGGCTTCGTGAGGCGCAGGCCCGCGCTGCCAATGAAAACGCCATCCGCGCAAAAGACAAACCGACCAACCATCCTGAGCCGGAGCTGTGACGCTCCGGCTCTTTTCATCCCTTGCGGAAAGGAGGCGCACACCCAATTTTGAATAAAAACAAACCCTTGTCCCTCGGTTCCCTCTTTGATGGAATCGGGGGCTTTCCCTATGCCGGAACGTTCTTCGGCATCACACCGATGTGGGCCAGCGAGATCCTGCCCTCGGCAGTGTCGGTCACCAAACGGCATCTGCCGAATATGGCTCATGTAGGCGACATCACAAAGCTTCACGGCGCGGAGCTGCCACCTGTGGACATTGTCACCTTTGGCTCCCCCTGCCAGGGGCTTAGTTACGCCGGAAAGCGTCTCGGTATGGCCGATGAGCGCAGCGGCCTGTTCACCGAGGCCATCCGAATTATTAAAGAAATGAGGGAAGCAACCAATGGAGTATATCCCCGATACGCCTTGTGGGAAAACGTCCCCGGCGCTCTGTCCAGCGGAAAACCCGCCGGCAGTGACTTTCAAGCCGTGCTCGAAGCGTTCACAGAAGCCGAGGTTCCTTTTCCTCGATCTGGACGCTGGGCAAACGCCGGAATGGTGCGAGGCGGAGGAGTTGACCTCGCTTGGTGCGTGTACAACGCCCAACATTTCGGAACAGCACAGCGACGCAGGCGAATCTTTCTTATCGTGGATTTTGGAGGCGGATGCGCCGGAGAGGTACTCTTTGTCCCCAAAAGCCTGCGCGGGTATTTTGCGGCGGGCGGAACGCCGCGGCAAGGCCCTGCCGCCTATGCTCCGGGACGCACTGATGGCGCGGATCACTCCAACGACAACTGCCTGACGCCCTGGGACGTGCAGAGCCGCCGCATACACTCCGCAGACGGCACTTGGCCCGCCTTATATGGTGGCCCCGGTGGTGGGCGCGGCTACTGTCTCAATCCATGGGACACCCAGCAATCCCGCGTTACCGTGGAAGATGGCATTGCTCCAACCCTTGCCGGTGCGGATGGCGGAGGTGGACGGAATCCTGCGGGATTGGTGATGACAGCCGCTTTCTCGCCAAAAGCTGGAAGCAAGGCCCGGAGCATCGGTTACGAGGAAGAGCGCAGCCCCACTCTCACCAGAAACACCCCCTCGGTGGTCTGCCTCAACGATCAGGGCGGCGACAGAATGGACGTGGAAAAGGGCAAGCAAGCGCCCACGCTGCGCAGCGTTACAAAGGGCAACCTGCCTGTTATCTGCGCTGCAACAGGTCAGGCAAATGCTGAGGTTTTTACAGACCTTTGCCCCACGATCACAGAGGCGGCAGGAACCAGCGGCAATAAGCCATATATCATCTGCCGCGCCACCGCCCTTGCCAACGCCGAAATCCTGGAGGATAAGTCGGCCACCCTGACCTGTTATCATGAGCAGCCCATTATCTGTAAGGCCATTCATCAGAATCAGGTGGGCGACATTTCCACCTCCGATCAGGCATATACACTGTCCACTGCATCCAACGCCAGTGCCCGCAATGCCCCGCTGGTCATGACGGAGGCATATGGCATCAATGCCACCGCCATCGGACGATTACCCCATAACGGCGGCAACGGACTTGGGGTGCAAAAGGAAATCAGCCCGACGCTCACCGCAACCGACCGGCATGGCGTTGCTAGTGCGGTTCATCCCGATGTCAGCGGTACCCTCTGCGCGTCCGGCGCGGGGACGGCCCGTTCGGCTGGTATGGCAAACGAGGCTGATCTCTGTGTTGCCTATTGCCTACAAGGAAGTGTAATCGGCCGTGAAAACCGCAGCGGTCCCAACGGCTCCGGTGTCAACAAGGATGTCAGCTTCACCCTAAACACCCGCGATCATCACGGTGTTGCCGCAGTGGATTGCCGTAATTTCAGGGAAAACAGCGAGCTGTCCGGCACGCTTCAGGCCAAGGAATCCGGCGGCTACTCCCTCAACAGCCAGAACCCGGTGCGCGCCGGATACATTGTGCGCCGCCTGACTCCCACGGAGGCGGAGCGATTGCAGGGGTATCCTGACGGCTGGACGGCGCTTGACGAAAACGGCAAGCCCATCAGCGACAGCAAGCGCTACATGATGCTGGGGAACAGCATTGCCACGCCATGCGCCGCATACATCCTGCAGGCCATGGCGGAGCAGCTTCGGAAGGGGGAAGCCTGATGCCGTATGTCCAGATCCCCAAGGATTTAGGGCGTGTCCGTACAAAAGTGGCCCTCAATCTCACCAAAAGGCAGCTCATCTGCTTCGGCTGCGCCGCCGCCATCGGCATCCCGGTGTACCTGCTCACCCGCGCTCCCCTGGGCACAGAGGCCGCGGTGCTGCTGATGATCGGCCTGATGCTGCCCTTCTTCTTCCTCGCCATGTACGAGAAGGACGGTCAGCCCGCCGAGAAGGTTCTCCGCAACATGCTCCGCGCCCGGCTCTGGCCGGGGAAGCGGCCATATAAAACTGACAATCTGTATGCGTATTTGCAGAAAGGGGGACATGACATTGGCCAAAACAAAGCAACAGCGAAAGCAGGAAAGGCGTCTGCAAAGCAGCATCCGGCAGGCAAAAAAGGACCGCGCCGATAGGCAGACCACATTGCCCGGCACTAAGCCGCCCACCCGCAGGGGCGGTGTGCGGCCGCGCTCCAAAGCCGCTCCCGCCTCCGGATTTTCTTCCAGCTTGTCGACCCGGTTCTTTGGCCGGGCCGACGCGCCCCAGACCGTGCAGCAGAGCATTCCCTACCGGGAAATGTACCGCGACGGCATCTGCAGGGTGAACGAAAAATTGTACACCAAGACCATCCAGTTCTTCGACATCACCTATCAGCTGGCACAGAATGAGGACAAGACGCAAATCTTCGAGAACTACTGCGATTTCCTCAACTTTTTTGACAACTCCATTCCGTTTCAGCTCTCTTTCATCAACCAGAAGGGCAACATCAAGGAATTTCAGAAAAGCATTGACATTCCCGACCGGGAGGATGAGTTCAACTCGATCCGGCGCGAATATGCCGATATGCTGAAAAGCCAGCTGGCCAAAGGGAATAACGGCCTTGTGAAAACGAAATACATCACCTTTGGCATCGAGGCCGACAGCCTGAAAGCCGCCAAGCCCCGGATCGAGCGGGTGGAGGCGGATATCCTGAACAACTTTAAGGTGATGGGCGTTCAGGCACACTCCCTGACCGGGCTGGAGCGGCTGGAGGTGCTCCACGGCCAGTTCCACCCGGATGGGCGGGAAAAGCTGCGGTTCTCATGGAAAGACCTGCCGAAAACAGGGCTAAACACCAAGGATTACATTGCTCCCTCATCCTTCGATTTCCGGGACAGCCGCACCTTCCGCATGGGCGAGCACTACGGCGCCGTCAGCTTTGTGCAGATTCTGGCACCAGAGCTGACTGACCGGATGCTGGCGGATTTCCTCGATCTGGACGATGCCGTCACAGTCAACATGCACATCCGCTCCATTGACCAGAGCGAGGCCATAAAAACGGTCAAGCGGAAGTTGTCTGATCTCGATAAAATGCGAATTGAGGAGCAGAAAAAAGCGGTGCGCTCAGGCTATGATATGGATGTGCTGCCGCCCGATCTGGTGACCTACGGCGATGAGGCCAAGTCGCTGCTGACCGACCTGCAATCCCGCAATGAGCGGATGTTTCTGGTCACCATCATTCTCATGAACACCGCCCGGAAAAAGCAGCGGCTGGAGAACAGCATCTTTGCCGCCTCCGGCATCGCGCAGAAATATAACTGCGCTCTGGGCAGACTGGATTTCTGTCAGGAGCAGGGCCTCATGTCCTCGCTGCCCCTGGGCCTTAACCAGATTGAGATCCAGCGGGGCCTGACTACCAGCTCCACTGCCATCTTCGTTCCATTTACCACACAGGAGCTGTTCCAACATGGGGAGGCGCTTTACTACGGCCTTAACGCACTCTCCAACAACCTGATTATGGCCAACCGCAAGAGTCTCAAAAATCCCAACGCCCTCATATTAGGTACCCCCGGCTCCGGTAAATCCTTTGCCGCCAAGCGGGAAATCACCAATGTTTTTCTCATGACGGGCGATGATATCATTGTCGCAGATCCCGAATCCGAGTACCATCCCCTGGTTACCCGGCTGGGCGGTCAGGTGGTGAAGCTGTCGCCCACCTCCACCCAATACCTCAATCCCATGGACATCAACATGGATTACGATGATGAAGATCCCCTCACCCTCAAAAGCGACTTCATCCTCTCCTTCTGCGAGCTGGTCATCGGTGGCAAGGAGGGATTGAAGCCGGTGGAGAAAACCATCATCGACCGCTGCACCCGGCTGGTTTACCGGGATTACCTCACCGATCCCAGCCCCGAACGCATGCCGATTCTGGAGGATTTGTACAACCTCCTGCGGAAGCAGGTGGAGCCGGAGGCGCAGCACATCGCCACCGCCCTTGAAATCTATGTCACCGGATCGCTGTCGGTGTTTAATCATCGCTCCACGGTGGACATTTCTAACCGCCTGGTGGTGTTCGACATCAAGGATCTGGGAAAGCAGCTCAAAAAGCTGGGGATGCTGATTTTGCAGGACGCGGTCTGGAACCGTGTCACCGCCAACAGAGCCAAAAAGCGCACCACTTGGTTCTATATAGACGAGATGCATTTGCTGCTAAAGGAGGAGCAGACGGCCACATATACGGTGGAGATCTGGAAGCGATTCCGCAAATGGGGCGGCATCCCCACCGGTATTACCCAGAATGTGAAGGACTTCCTGCTGTCCCGCGAGGTAGAAAATATCCTCGAAGATATATTATGTAAAGGGTGGATGTCCAATCCACTACTATTACAGCGGCGGCCTGCTCATTCGCAGCGGAATGATGCGGTTTCGCAGGGAGGTGATATATATTCATCGTATGGGGTAACGATTCGTTCCCCCATCTTTTTTGTCAGCAATAGGACTGGCAGCGGCGCTTCCTCGTCGAAAAGCAAGCCGCCGCTGCCACCCACAACGCCGGTCGGCGGTGCAAGGAAAGTATAACACATTTCCTGCCGTCCTTCAATCCGCGTTGTGGCGACGACGAAAGGACGGCTATCTCATGGAACGTGACTACATCAAAGAGGCGTTTGCCCGAATGAACCTGCAACAAGCCATCAGCTTCCTGCTGTATGGCTCGGACGATTACCCGGAGGAAACCCACCCGTACCGGGAAACACTGAAACAGGGCAGCGACCCCATTTACAAGCGGCTGGAAAGCATCTACCCGGATGGCATTGAACTGGACAGGGCAGCTGCCGACCTCTCCATGGCCCTGACTGCATACGAGTACGTCTACATGGAACTTGGAATGAAAGCCGGGGCGCGGCTGGTGCATCAGCTTCTGTGCGTGGACGACCAGTTTCCCACGCCGCCGCTGCCGCCCATTAAAATCAAGTAACGAAATACCTTCACGGAGAAGGGGGTCGCAAAGCGCGACCTCCTTTTTGCTTCAGTCGAGGGGGTGGGTGTTATGCCCACCCCTTTTCAAAGGTCGTGTTTCGTTACCTTTGATATGCCGCATACACTTCTTGCTTCCAGAGCGTATGAGCGGAAGGAGATCCCGGTCATGTACCCTGCATCGTTTCCGGCACTCCGGTCGCCTCCAGAGCGGAGTGCCGTCAAACCGCACAAAGACACGAACGATTTTATGCGGTTTTGCGCCTCTGGCTATGCCGCATTTCAGCCGAAAACAGTGCTTTTCCTGTGCACCATGACGGAAGTTTTTTACCTTGCCGGATGCCGCCCTGTTTCGGGGCTTCATCCGGGTGTGTCGTGAAACGCGACGCACCGGATGTTTGGTGGGTGGCGTTTCACCACCCCCTACCTGTATCCTATGCTGTGCAAAAAAGGAGCGATTCTCGTCCCCATTTCGCCCTCTGTGCGCCTTTTTGGAGTCGGAAGGTATAAACCCCTCGCCACCCCTAAATCAGGCTTAGGGCGCGGACAGGAACCGCGATATGACGGGACTTTCCATCCCCCCATCTTCGGCAAAGCGTTACATCAGCCACCCGCTCCAGAATACCGTCACGAAACGCGACGCTATTCTTCCCCCGCCTGGAACTTCTTTCTCATGTCATCCGCATGGCTTTGGATGTTCACCCACAGGGCCGGCGTGATATCTTCTACCGGCACTGTGATTTGAAAGTTCTTGGCGGCGGACTTGATTCGGATTTGGATTTCCTTGCCGCCGGTGTCCACCTCCGCTCCGGTGATGACCGCGCCGAGCATGGTCAGCAGGGAAAGCCCCTCATCATCCCGGAGCAGGATGTTCAGCACTTCCGGCACCGATGTGAAGGGCGAAATCCGAAACACATCCAAAAGCTCGTCGCCAAAGGTGTCCGCCATGTGTTCCTTTGTAGGAAACTCCCCCGCGTTGATGAGACGGGTCAGCAAATTCAGCGTTTTCACCGCGTCCGGGGATAACCCGGTTTCCTGACAGACATCGGCGACCTGATGGTTCGGATCGGGGATGATGCCCAGCAGATAATCCGCCGAGACATTGTACTTCACGCAGATGGCGCGCAGCACGCCGATATCCGGCGTCCGGGATTCCTGTTCATAGTAGCTCATGGCTCCGCGGGAGATTCCAACGCTGTCGGCAAACTCTCCCTGGTTCAGCTTGCCCTCGCGCAGCTTACGGATGCGGGTGGAAAATACGTGCCTCAATTTGGCAATGTCCATGGCGATCCCTCCAATCGTTGCTGCCTCCAGTATAGCACAACAATCGTGAGGTGTAAATATATTTGTTCACAAATGCTGTCTAACATTGGGGACAAGCATTGACTGGCATGGGTGATTGGACGATAATATAATCAGACGTGAATATGCAATATAGAAATTCACGTTCGTGCCTTGACAATTGAATCACGCAGCTCGCCGGATACGGTTGGCCGTCACACTCCTGCATATGTCGGGTCGGAGGCTCGCGCGGGAGGGACGGCAACCGGGGCCCGCGAAGTCGAGAGGCTTTGCGGAAGCTAACGCGCTGTCAGGTCAGAAAAGGCCGGGCACAGGAACGGGGCGGGGATGAAAGCGGAACACACAAGGCGGGCCTGCCGTCCTCCGGGGCGGCCCGCCGGAATCGACAAGGGCGAAGTCTGTCCAAAATGGGAAAGGTCGTGATAACCGGCATCATCCACCATGACGCGCACGGGACATCATCACAACAACATATTTTTTGAGAGGGGCCGATTCTTTGCAGCCGATGGCAACGAAAACCGGGCAGTCACATGGAAAACCTTCTGTGTTCACCAGACGGATCGGCTCCACCACCTACACGGTGGGCGTACATTTCAGCAGCACCAGCAGGGACACGATGGACGATAAAATCGTCCGGCTGGTGCGAAGGGAGGCGGAGGGAAAATGACGAAACAATCGCAGGGGGTGGTGACTTACCACCCCCGTTATGGTATACTGGAGTTGCTGCGAATGGGCGGGCCGCCGGTCAGGAGGATTCCATGAACGGGCGGCCACAGAACGAAAAAATTACGGCGCTGTACGAGCGCCTTTCCCGCGACGATGATCTGAGCGGGGAATCAAATTCCATCATAAACCAGAAAGCCATTTTAGAGGATTACGCAAAAAAGAATGGCTTTACCAACCTCCGGCACTTTTGGGATGACGGCGTTTCGGGCACCACCTTTGAGCGCAAGTGGTGGAAGGCCATGATCGCCGAGATCGAGGCGGGGAACGTGGCGACGGTCATCTGCAAGGACATGTCGAGGGTTGGCCGGGATTATCTCCAGGTGGGCTTTTACACCGAGGTGTTCATGCGCCAGCACGGGGTGCGGTTCATCGCCGTGTCCAACGGCATCGACAGCACCAAGGGCGAGTCTAGCGAGTTCGCCCCCTTCCTCAACATCATGGCGGAGTGGTACGCCAGGGATTCCAGCCGCAAGCTGAAAGCGACATGGCAGCACAAGGGCAACGACGGCAAGCGGCTGACCAACAAAAATATCTATGGATACATAAAAGACCCATCGGACAAGACAAAGTGGCTGGTGGATGAGGAAGCCGCCCCCATCATCCGGCGCATCTACAAAATGTGCATCGACGGCATGGGGCCGGGAAAAATCGCCCGTGTTCTGCAAGACGAGAAGGTGGACAAGCCCGGTTGGCACATGACACAGATCGGCACCGGCGATCACCAATGGAATGACCCGGCCCACCGCTACTGCTGGAACTCCACGATGGTGGCGCGGATACTGTCCAAGCCGGAGTACGCGGGGCACACGGTGAACTTCCGCTCCACCAAGGAGAGCTACAAGGACAAAAAGCAGGTGCAGCGGCCCAAGGAGGATTGGGTGGTTTTCAAGGATACCCATGAGGCCATTGTCGATCAGGACACCTGGGACACGGCCCAGAAGTGCCGGACGGTGAAGCGCCGCACCGACACGATGGGCGAGGCCAACCCGCTGACCGGACTGCTCTACTGCGCCGACTGCGGACGCAGGATGTACAATCACCGCTGCAATCCCTGCGTGACCAAGGACAAGCGGTACAATGACCGCCCCCTCCACAAGCCTGCCAGAAACGTGTATTGCTGCTCGCTGTACCAGATTCACCGGCAGGACTGCACCATGCACTACATCAGCTCGGAATCGGTGAGCGCGCTGATTCTGGAAACCATCCGGCGGGTCAGCGCCTACGCCCGCGACAACGAGGAGGAGTTCGTCGCCGCGCTGCGGGAGGCGTCCTCCATCCGGCAAGCCGACACCGCCAAAGCCCATGCCAAGCGCATCACGAAAAACCGGAAGCGCATTGCCGAGCTGGATACGCTGTTTCGGAAAACCTGGGAGGACAACGCCGCCGGGAAGCTCTCGGACAAGCGGTTCACACAGCTCTCCGAGGGATACGAGCGGGAGCAGTCGGAGCTGGAACAGGAGACCGCCTCCCTGCAAGCGGAGCTGGACAGCTTCGAGGCCGACAACCAAAGCACCGGGCGCTTCCTGGAGCTGGTGAGGAAGTATACCGACTTCACTGAGCTGACCGCCCCCATGCTCCATGAGTTTGTGGAGAAGGTGGTGGTTCACGAGGCGAACAAGTCCAGCGGCAAGCGGGAGCAGCGGGTGGACATTCATCTGAGCTTCATCGGCGTGTTCGATGTGCCCGACGAGGATGCCGCCGCCCAGGAGCAGGCCGAACAGGACGAGGCCAGGCGGGCCATGTGGCGGGAGTACAAGCGCAAGGCGCGGGCAAAGAAAAAGCGGGAGAAAAGCGCATAGTCATCACAGCGCAGGCGGCTCACGATTGTGGGCCGCTTGTTTTCATACCATCCGTCATGGATGATTTGAACTGGATAACGATTCGTTATCCACCACATCCGAAGGGAGGAAACTTTATCGCGCGAGAAAAGACCACCGGCTTCTATTTCAAGCTGTCGCCCCAGGAATGGGATTGGCTGGAAAAGAAAATGGCACTGGCGGGCATCCGCAACAAGAGTGCCTATATCCGCAAGATGTGCATCGACGGCTATGTCATTCGCCTCGACCTGCCGGAGCTGAAAGAATGCTCCCGGCTGTTGCGCTCGGCGTCCAATAACCTCAACCAGATAGCCCGCCGCGCCAATTCCGGTGGCGGCCTCTACCCCGATGAGATCGTCGCGGTGCGAGCCAGCCTGGATGACAACCGGGCGCTGTTCGGGAAGATACTGGACGGGCTGGCGAAGATCAAGTAAGGGGAGTACGATTCGTACACCCCTCTCAATAGCTGCCCCGCCGTTTTGGCGGGGCAGGGGGTTACCGTTTTGGTAATCCCTGTCTGTGGTGGTGGGTAACGATTCGTTACCCACCACTGATCTTTTACAGATGGGAGGCAAATCGCATGGCAACCACAAGACTGATGCCGCTGCACACCGGCAAGGGCCGGAGCGTCGCGGAGGCCCTGGGACGCTCCACCGATTATGTGGAGAATCCCGACAAGACCGACGGCGGCGAATGGGTGTCGGCTTACGAGTGCGACCCTATGACAGCCGACGCGGAGTTCCTCTACAGCAAGCGGCAGTACGCCGCCCTCACCGGACGCGACCAGGGCGGACGGGATGTGATCGCCTACCATCTGCGGCAGAGCTTCAAGCCGGAAGAAACCGACCCGGCCACCGCCAACAAGATCGGCTACGAGCTGGCGATGGCGCTGACCAAAGGCAAACACGCTTTTATCGTCTGCACTCATGTGGACAAGGCTCATGTCCATTCGCACATCATTTTTAACTCCACCAGCCTCGACCACAGCCGGAAGTTCAAAAACTTCTGGAACAGCAGCTTCGCCATCCGCAAGATATCCGACCGGCTGTGCCTGGAGCATGGACTGTCGGTGATCGAGAATCCGAAGCCCAGTCGGGGCAGCTACGGGACATGGCTGGGTGACGCGAAGCAACCCACCCAGCGGGACAAGCTGCGGCAACTGATTGACGTGTCCCTCTCCTCCTGTGCGTCCTTCGATGAGTTCCTCGCCGCCATGAAAGCAGCGGGCTGCGAAGTGAAGCGGGGCAAGCATCTGGCGTTCAAGGCTCCGGGCCAGCAGCGGTTCATCCGCTGTGATTCCCTGGGGGACGATTACACCGAGGACGCCATCCGGGAGCGTCTGTCCGGCAAGCGGGTGGTGGCTCTGAAATCCAAGCCTGCCGTGGCGGCAGTTTCCACGGAGAAGCCAAACTTACTCATCGACATCCAGGCCAAACTCCAGCAGGCATATAGTCCCGGCTTCGAGCGGTTCGCCAAGCTGTTTAACCTCAAGGAGATGGCGAAAACCCTGATCTACTTGCAAGAACACGGTCTCACCGATTACGATGCCCTGGCCGCTGCCGCCTCCGCCGCGTCGAAGGAATACCACGGTCTGGTTGACCAGTCGAAAGCAAACAGCGCCCGGATGGAGGAGATCGCAACCTTGCAGAAACACATCGGAGCCTACCGCAAGACCAAGGACGTCTACCGCCAGTATGTACAGGGCGGCAGGGATGCGGATTTCTACGAGGCCCACCGGGCCGACATCATGCATTGCGAGGAGGCCAAGAAACACTTCGACGCCTGCGGCTACGGCAAGGGCGTGAAAATCCCCAGCATGGATATGCTCAAAAAAGAGTACGCCACCCTCGCCTCCGAAAACAGGAAGCTGGCACCCCGGTACAAGCAGGCGCGGCAGAATATGATGGAGCTGCTCACCGCCAAGAGTAACGCTGACCGTATCCTCGGCGTATCGATGGAGCAACAGAAACATCGTCAACCGGAACAGGATTATGCGCTGTGATCGCCACACTCATCCTTCTCTGTGAAGGTAAAAATGCCCGCCGTCAGGCGGGCACCATATATCGCAGCAGACGCCGACAGGCGGCTTAAAGGGAGGCCCGCCAACGGCGGGTTTCCATGCGGGGGCTTGGGGGATTTCCCCCAACAAGCAGTCCCGGTATATACCGGGACATTGCTTGCCGGTTACCGTATTCCGCAGTTCTTCCCTTAGCGAGAAACGGCTTGGTTACTGTATTTGCTCTCTATACTGCGCCGCATGATATGAATAATTTGGAAATTATTTGTTATCATATAGACTTTTATTTGGCTATCTGTTAAAATAATAATATGAAAAATTTTCCAAATTGCATTTCTCTTTTATGAGATTATTTTTGCCACATAAATAAGTTTTAAAATTAGAATTGAAAAAGCAGAATTAATTTGAAGCCTACTGAAAAATCTCAAATTACGAGGAGAAAGGAGGAAGGAAATTTTGAAGATAAGCGAGCTGCCGCCAAAGGACGAACACCCTGTTTTTCCATGTGAAACACCGCGTTAATCAATTATCATTTGGATGTTTTGAAAAATGAGCTCCTCGCTTTTCTCCCGAGAACAGCAGTCTTTGCGTTGTTGTGAAATCGCTCGGATATCTCATGTCATCACCCTATGGGTATATCGGCAAAATGCCATATCCATTGAGAATGGGTTCTAAAAAGTACTGTGCATGACAAAATGATAAGGAGACGTAATTTTATGGGGAATTATTCTTGCAAGCCAATTCTGGAGAGCATCAAGGTAAACGGTCAATTCGTCAACCCCTCCGCAAGTGCTGATATTCCGGTTCTTGAAAGCAGTATTCACAATCCCTACGGCAAAAACCTGCTAAGCTTCAACATGAACTTCACTTTTAGCCGCCCGCTTAAATATTCCTATCGAGTTCACGGCAAAACCTCTGATGTTGACTTTACCTATGCGGTGGATACATACACCTTAAATCCTGTCGTTCCCGTGATCGGTATCTACGCGACCGGCACGACAACCATTACTTTCCTTCTGACTGACGATAATGCCGTCGAGTACGAAATACCTGTAGTTACCGATGACTTTACTAGCCTGGATATTGGTGTGCACCTCAGGGAAATCAGTATAGAGCTGCTTGACGATGCGATGGTCGAAGCAACTATTGGAAATGGATGGTTATTCAACGACCTGATGAACGGTTATGATAAAAACGGCGATCTGCGAGTCACCGGCTTCACCGGACCGGTCATTCATTTTCCGCAGTTCTCGGCGATGAAAATCCACAACAACGCCTTCTATGTCCAGAGCGAGCACACCGCCTTCTACTATTCCCAGCGCTACGACCGGTACAACATGATGGGAAAGCTGCTGAATTCCTATATCGCACCCGAGAATTACGGTTTCCATCACGACATTACCTGGGATAATCAGGGTTATGTCTACATTTTGGGCTCGCCCCTGACCGACGAAGATCCCCTTAGAGCCGGCGAACCCTTGACACGGTCCGGCACAGTCATAAGAAACGCCGCCGAGAGCGATCTTAAGCGCGAAGGCACCGTGTATAAATACAGGGAGGACACCGGCGAGCTGGTTACCTCCATTGAGTATAGCGGTCTTTATGACGGTACCGCCACCATAGCCGATTCGGTACCCAACGATGTGCATTTTAACACCATCACTTATATCCCGGAAATCGATCAGTTGGTCATCAACTCCCGAAACAGCTGTACCTATATGGGTGTTGATAAGCGCACGCTTCTGCCCTGCTGGATCGTCGACAACCCCAATAACCCAGTTCCGGACATGCCGGAAACCGCCCTTCTCTTGCCGGAAATGTACAATCTAACCGTTGTTAACCCAGGTGATTTCGTCTACACCAACGGCACCCATTGCACCCTCGTTACCTACAACGAGAAATACGAAAGCTATCGTGGCGAAAACAAAATCGTCATGTCCCTGCTGGATAACGTGGCCTGCAAGGATCCGGACGGCAAGGATATCATGGTGCTTCAAGAGCAGGCTCAGGAAATCACCGACGCAGGCTACAACTGGGACACTGCCGTACAGATTGTTGCCATTGACTTAAACAATCGCACTGTCGAGAGCCTGGATCGCTTTACCATGGCAGGTGAACGTAGCCGGGTGACCTCCTGTGTCTTTGACTCGGTGAACAAGAAGTATTTCCAGGTCTACCATGGTGTTCCCGCCAACTTTTTTGTCATCGACACCTACGGAAAGGTCGGCGTACGGGCAAGAAGCATCACAGCCAATCACGAATGGTCCTATCGGGCTATCATCTGGTCCTACGATCAGATCCGCGACATGATCGCAACCGGCCTTTGATGCAAGAGGTGTGTGATGTCAATCCGTGATGACATTCTAGTAATCCTTGATTTGTTTCAGCAGAAATGCTGAGAGCCCATATCCTGTTGAGAACGGTTTTTCCTTTATTGGAGTTGACCTAGAGAACGATACATTCGAGTTTCTCTATCAGTTTGAGTTTCAAAATGAGCTCAGGAAAATGAGCTTTTCCTCCTACAACAAAGATGAGTAGTGGCTGTTCGCCACTGCTCATCTTTGTTGTAGGAGGCCCCCACCCGGCTCTACGGTGGGCTGAATGCTTTTGTGTTGCCTAAAACACTTTATCCTTTCTGTTATTTAAAAGCTAATTAGAAACCCACAAAAACAACCAGATATTTTGCCGTTTTATCGGCAGTACAGCAAAGGTTGCGAGTAATCGAGCATTTTTTAATCACGAGTGCCACCACTTCAAGTGGTGGTTTGATAGGGCCCCTAAAAGGGGCATGATACTGGCAACGCCTAAAGGCGTGGTTTTGCCAGCCGTTGGAACTTATGGCTACCCCTAAAGGGGTTACGGCACGAGCTTATCCTCAATGATGTCTGCATCTTCTTGGTTCTTGATATACGCCTTGATTGCCTCTTTGTTGATGCCGACTGTGCTCACGAAATATCCTCGTGCCCAGAAATGCCGATTCGTGCCCTTTTTATATTCCGGGTGCTTATCGAATATCATCAGTGCACTTTTGCCCTTGAGATACCCCATGAACTGCGACACTGCCAACTTGGGCGGTATCTTTAGGCACATGTGGATATGGTCGCTCCCGATACTTCCCGACACCACTTCAACTTCCTTCTATCCGCACAGCTTGCGCAGTATCTCCCCTATTTCTTTGCGCAATTCTCCGTACATTACCTTACGGCGATACTTCGGTATGATTATGATATGGTACGTGCAATCCCACCGCGTATGTGCTAAACTGTTCTTGTCCATTTGGACGACCTCCTTTGTTTAGTATGGCGTGGCTGGCAAAACCATCGTCATTATATCAACAAAGGAGGCTTTTTATCATGCCTCTCTGCACTTCTTGTATATTCTCACACGCATAGCGTGTGGCTTAATACGTTAGTTACTTGCCGATATCGCACCCTTCTATGACCGCCAGCAATTGAAAAAATGCACCGATGACCGTTCCGGTTAATTTTTCTATTGCTAGGGCTATTCAAGCCTCCGGCTTAGCCGGAGGTTCTGACTTGCCCTGACCTGCATCACATCACAGCCAACAGCGCGCTGTCGCCAGTCTCCTCGCCCCAGGTACGCAGCAGCGCAAGCATCTCATTGTAAACCGGTGCGTACCGCTCGCGGACAGCCAGATTACGCAGCTCCCACGGGTCGCGGCGCAGATCGTAGAGCTCATCCACCTGATTCTCATTGAAGATGAGCTTGTAGTCGCGGGTGATCAGCGCACGGCCAATATGGTTGCCCCAGTGGCCGTGGGTCTCACAGACGATGTATTCCCGCCACGGCTTTCCGGTTCGAAAGATGTCGAGCAGCGAGTGCCCGTCCACCGGCTGGGGGTAGTCGAGGCCGGCAGCATCGAGAATCGTCGGGCCAGCATCCAGATTGGAGACGAAATCGGCACGGCGCTCGCCTGCGGATACAACCCCCGGATAGCGTATCGCCATCGGAATGCGGATCATCTCCTCCGGCATGTAGGAGGCCTTGTCGAAGTGACCGCCGTGACAGGCAACCGCATCGCCGTGATCGGTGGTCATGATGACCAGCGTGTTCTGAGCCAGGCCCAGTTCGTCCAGCGCGTCCAGCACGATGCCCGCCGCTGCGTCCACCTGAGTGATCTGCGCGTAGCACCGAGCCAGAATCTGCCTCCATTGGTCGGGGGCAAGCGCCGACGGGTAGAGGATGTTGTATGCCCCATCGTGCAGGCCTTTGTTGTGCTCCACACGGTAGATCTCGGGCTTATCGTTTTCATAAACGTTCTCGTAAAGGCTGGTGGGCAGCGAGATGTCCTGCGCGCGATACAGCCCGGCAAAGTCGCGGGTGGGGAAATAAGGCTGGTGGGGACCCCAGAAGTCCAGCCGAAGGTGAAAGGGCTTGTCGCTCCCAGCCAGCTCCCGGAGCTGCTTTTTGGCGAGGTGCGCGAGGAAGAAGGACTCGTGAGCCTCCTTTGGAGCCAGCATCACGCCGGAGGCGTGTTCGTTGCACCAATTGCCGTCCTGTTTGAGCATTTGCCCAGCCTTATCCGGCCCCTGATCTTTTTCCCAGAAGTAATGCTCGATAAAGACTTCCGGCTCGTCCAACCCCAGTTCCTCAAGGTAAGCGCGGTACTCGGCCTTGGTATAAGGGTTGTTGTAGCTAGGGTAATTAAACCCCGTGCAGCCGTGGTCGAGGGCTGTGCCTAGCCCGGCATGCCACTTACCCACATAGCGGCAATCGTAGCCGCCCTGTGCCAGAATATCCAAATATAGCTCCTTGTCAAAGGGATGGTCGTCATCGTTTTGCTTTTCGCCGTGGTTGTGGGGGAAAAGGCCGGTCAGCATGCTGCGGCGGGCCGGGCCGCACAGGGGGCAGACGGTGTAGGCGTTCTCAAACTCCACGCCTTGCCTTGCGAAGCTCTCAAATACAGGCCGCTTGGCCTGTGTGTGGCCGTAGAAGGCCTGGTGGTCATTGAGAATGTAAACAATATTGGGGCGGCGCTCGCTCATGATGGGTCACTCCTTTGTTTTATAAATACGCGCCCGAAGCGGGCGACCTCCGTTTGGGAGGCCGCCCGCTTGGGGCGGTAATCACGAATTGAAGATATCGTAGTACTTGTTATAAAGCTCGGCGTAGCGATCCGCGCCCAGAGCGGCCAGTTGCTTCTGGTAATCGTCCCAGCCCTGATCAGTCACACCGCCGGTGACAAACTTGGCGAACTGGTTGTTGACATAGTTGAACAGGTCGGGCTTGATCTGGAGTATTTCCTGGTTCTCCTCCTCCGTATAAATCAGCTCAGGCAGGCCCACTGTAGCGTTGTCAATATAGCTTCCCGAGGCGTTGAGAGAGGCCTGGCGCTCCAGGGCCGGGGCCGCGGTTATATGCTTCTGGGCCCAAAAGTCGCCAAAGCACCAGTAGGGAATGCCATAGCCCCAGGGGCTCACTAGGCTGGAGTTGGCCTCGGTCCGGGGCTCACCGCTGGGAATATTGGCAAGCTCAGTCCACTTTCCGTCCTCCACGTAATCCCAGGAGTATCCCTGGGGACCAAAGCGTACCTGCAGGGCATTTTCGCTGTTATCCAGCCAGTAATCGATATACTGCAGGGTTTCGGCAGGGTATTTGTTTTCCGAGGTAATGAAGAATTGATTGGCCGTGTAACCGGGGATCAGCCTGTTGCGCCGCCACACTGCGGTACCGTCGGCATTCTGAGGCATATCCACCACCCGGTAGGCGTTCTGGGACTCGTCGCCGTCGTTGAGTGTCAGATGCCAGAACTGCAGGCTGGCACCCACGCCCTCGGTTTTTGCCTTTGATTTAAGCTGCTGGTTGTTTTGGGTGAAGATCTCAGGATCAATGAGGCCCTCAGAATACCACTGGTGGAAGTATTCCAGCGCCTTGCGGGTGGCGTCTGTGCCGGGAGCAAATTCGAGGGGCCCCTTGCCTTCCTTACTTTGGGTCATATAGGTTGCCTCGTCCCAAGGATCGCCAAAGTAGCCGATCAGGTAGGTGAGGCGGCTGGGAATATTGGCATTGGCGGTGTCGATCTCAAAAGACAGGCCAATCTCGTTGCGTCCGTCGCCGTTGAGATCCTGACTGCTGACGGCGCGCAGGTATTCGCCCATTTCATCCAGGGTCTTGGGCTGCTCCATGCCCAGGGCCTGCAGGTAGGTGTCGTTGATCCACCAAATGGCCTCCACGCGAATGTTCTGGTTCTCATCCAAGGAGGGCAGGGCATAGATGTGCCCGTCGGGATAAGTGCTCAGCTTGCGGAAGTCCTCCCGCTCGTCAAACCACTTCTTGGTGTTGACGCCATACTCCTCAATGAGCCCTTCCAAGGGAATAATTGAGCCCTCCTGCCCATACTTGAAGATGACGGTGCTCTCGTAGGCATAGGCCGGGCCAAAGGCGTCAGGCAGGTCGTTGGTGGCCAGCAGCAGCTTGTATTTTTCAGCGAAAGCGGTGTTGGAAATCTCGTCCCACTCCACGGTTACATTGCTCTTCTCGCTGAACTCCTTGAGCATATCCAGGTCGTTGAGAGAAACGGTCCGCTCGGCGGACATGGGAACCACAATGCGCACGGTAATGGGTTCCTCCGATATTGGCATACTGCCGGGCTCCCTCGCCGCGCCCTCCTCGGCGGAAGCGTCGGAACCCGCCCCAGACGAAGTGGAGCCGGATGCACTCTGGCTACCGCCGGAGGATGAGACGGGCTCGCCGCCGTTCCCCCCGCATCCGCCAAACGCGGCAACCAGCATCACGCTGGTCAGCAGGCATGCAAATAATCTTTTCTTCATAATACGATCTCCTCTCAGAAGTGAATTGTCCGGGCCGGTATTATCACCGCAAATGCGGGCTATCCCTTGACCGCGCCAATCATGACGCCCTTCTCAAAGTATTTCTGAACAAACGGGTACACACAAAGGATCGGCAGCGACGCCACCACAATCACGCCGTATTTGATCAGCTCCGCATAACGTTCCCGGCGTAGCAGCTCCTCCATCATGGATTCATCAAAGGCCATCTGAGTGGCTGAGTTCTGAATCAGAATCTCCCGCAGCACCATCTGCAGGGGCTGGTATTCCCGCTTGGACACATAGATCAGCGCGTTGAAGTATTGGTTCCAGTGGGTCACGCCGTAGTAAATGACCATCACGCCGATTAGCGCCTTGGACAAGGGCAGCACAATGCGGAAAAAGAAACCGATGTTGCCGCAGCCGTCAATGGCGGCTGCTTCGTGGAGATCCTGGGGAATGCTGTTCTCGAAGAAGGACCGGGCAATGAGCATGTTGTATACGCTGACGGCCCCCAGCAAAACCAATACCCACGGGGTGTTGTACAGCCCCAGCGACTGCACCACCAAAAAGGTGGGGATCAGACCGCCATTAAAGAACATGGTAAACAGAAAGAAAAAGGTGATGTATTTTCTGCCGTCCAGATCGGTGCGGGACAGCGGATAGGCCGCCAGCAGCGTGATCGAGACGTTGAGCGTGGTGCCCACTACCGTGTACAAAATGGTGTTGCGGTAGCCTATCCAAATGCGGCTGTCCTCAAAGAGCTTCTGGTATCCCTCAAAGGTCACCCCCATGGGATAGAAGATAATCTTGCCGCTGTTGACCGCATCGGGGTTGCTAATGGACGCGATCAGCACGAAATACAGGGGGTAAAGCACCAGCAGCCCCAGAACGACTAAAAGAACGGTATTGATCACATCATACACCCGGTCACCTCTGGTAGGTTTAATCCGGTTGGGGTTTGCACCCCGTCTTGCCTCAGTCATACCCAATCCCTCCTTGCCTCTTACCACAGGCTGCTTTTCGTAATCCGGCGGGAGAACCAATTGACAGCACTCAGAAGCACCAGATTGATAACATTATTAAAGAGCCCCACCGCAGCCGCATAGCTGTAGTCAATGTCCAGCAGTCCCTTTTTGTATACATAGGTCGAGAGTATCTCGGCAATCTCAATGTTCAGGGGCGTCTGCATCAGATAAGCCTTCTCAAAGCCAAGGCTCATCACGCCGCCCACGTTGAGGGTGAGGATAATGGCCGCCGTGGGTACAATCATGGGCAGGTCGATTGAGATCACCCTTCGCAGCTTGCTCGCGCCGTCCACCACGGCTGCTTCATGGAGCTCAGGGCTTACCCCCGACAGGGCAGCCATGTAAATAATTGAACTCCATCCGGTGGTCTGCCACACGTTTGAAAAGACAAACATATGCCGAAAATATTGCTCTTCACCCATAAAGAGCCGGGGCTGGGCGCCAAAAAAAACAAGAATCTGGTTGAACACGCCTCTGGGCGCGAACATGATGAACATCATCCCCACCAACACCACCACCGAGATAAAATAGGGCGCGTATGTAATGTTTTTGAGAACGGTGCCCAGCCGCTTGCTAAAGCAGGAATTAATCATCAGCGCCAGCAGAATGGGCAGCGGAAATGTTACCACCAGTTGGTAGAAGCTGAGAACGAGGGTGTTCCCCACAATGGGCAAAAAATTGGGGGAGGTAAACACCCGGGTGAAGTGCTTCAGCCCCACCCAGGGGCTTCCCATAATCCCCAATCGCGCCGAAAAATCCTTAAAGGCAATAGTCACGCCGTACATGGGAAAGTAGTGAAAGACAATCAGGTAGACGATGGCGGGGACCAGCATCAGGTATAGTCCCCAGTTTCTGCGCAGTGCGTGTTGCAGCTTGGTCATAAGCACTCTCCTCGCCGTTTCTGTGAATCCAAATAAAAGATAGCCACATACCGTCGTTTATTTGGTCCTCCTGTACAGTTTTTTGTTCTGCTGCTATCATAACGAAAGGGGTGCGTTCTTGTAAATAAGCAATAATATTTTCATGTGCACAAAGTAACGGTTGGGCGAAATGACGGGATTGACTGTTTTTCACCTATTGTATATTTTTCACGAAGGTTTATTTACACAGGAGTTTCGCTTGCAAGCAGTTTCTTTCCTGATATACTAAAAGTAACATGCTGCTATGCTGGAATGGAGAAGTGAAAATGCGTATTCCGAAAACCTTTCGCAACTATTTGCTTTCCTATATTATCATCTTCTCTATCCCCACCATCATTCTGGCTGCATTTTGCTATTCCTATTTGTTGGGGCAGTTTCGACAGATGATCTACAACGCCGAAGCAGCGGAACAGCAGAAGCAAATTGAGTCGGTGGAGATCAACTACGAGCGCATCCGCAACACCTGTATGCAGTTCGGTCTGCAATACCAGATTACCTACGCCCAGCTTCAGGAGGACGTGAACGTCCGCCGGGCGCTACTCACCCAGCTGCAAAATCTCCAACTCCCTCTCACCCCCTACATCCAGGAGGTAATTTTGTGGGTGCCGGGCCACTCGTACATTTATTCCAGTATGACTAGCTACACCATTGACAGCTACCGGCAAATCCATGGCTTCGACCTGCAACCATATTTGCAGGAGCTGGACGCGGTCTCCGCACCCAAAGAGCAGCTCATCTGCGGCACAGATACGGACGATGGCCCCTTCTACTACATCTGCAACTACCCCTACCAGTCACTGGCACCATGGGGCCGCCTGATCCTCAAGCTGGACATAGACGCGTTCACCTCCATGCTGCCAGAAAATTACGTGCTCTACCACCAAGGCAGCGCGTTCCTCAACCGCAGCCAACTATCGGACGGCCAGATCTCGGCGGAGAGTTGGGATGAGTCACCTGAGCTGATCATTTCCAACGAGACCAGCAACCAATTCCGGCTGCTGACAGTGCTGGATATGGAAGAAGCTTTCGCCGACTTGAACCGAGCACAGCATGTATTTCTTGCGCTGGTGGCAGGGGTGTCACTGTTGTCGGCGGTATGTCTGTACATTTTCAGCTACCGCAACTACAAGCCCATTAATGAGTTGGATCAGGCTCTGGACAAACTGGGCGTGCTGGACCCCGACGGCTCTCGCAAATCCTCCGAGGTGGTTCGCGCCATCGCCTCCATGGAGCAATTGGATCAGCGTCTGCTTAAGGAACGCAACATCGCGCGCGGGCTGTGGCTTTCGCGGCTGATTAGCAGTCAAGGTGAGAATCTGCCCCGTATCCGCATCGAGCTGGAGGGCTATGGTGTGACGCTGGACGCAGATGAATATGCCGTGGCCGTCCTGCAGGTGGACCGTCCGGTGCAAGCCAATCAATACTTTGACAAGGTGGCCTTTGTGCCGGAACCGGATGGGATCTACTACTATATCGATGCCCGCGGACACATCATACTTCTCATTGCGGGCGTACCGGGCCTGACGGAGAGGCTCTCCCCTCGGCTGGCTACCGTGATCGTAAAGCTGGAGGAAATTGGCATTCATCTCGATGCCTACGTAGGCGAGGTCTGCACCGATCTCAGCAAGCTCTACAACTCCTATGTGGACGCGCTGCTGCTCATGGACAGCGGCCGGGGCTGCAACGGGGCCATCCACTACAGCTGGCTGGACAGTCCGGTCCGCTACTTCCTATACCCCAAGACCGAGCTGGGCAACCTGTCCACCGCGCTGGCACGCCGGGATCCGGAAGAGATCAAAAGCGCCCTGCGCATCCTCTCTTGTCAGATGGACCAGTCCATTTACAAGGAATTCCTGTACAAGACCATCTGTTACGAAATCGCAAACCTTCTCCTCACTGCCTTGGACAGCGACAAGTGCGACGGACTTCGGGGGCTCACCGGCCGGTTTATCTGGGACCTCAACAGCTCATACTCCAACGACGGTCTGGTTGCCCAGCTGCAAAAGCTCGAGGATGAGATCATTGAGGCCTTCGAGCCCTCTGTCCCGGCCGCCGATGGTGAAACCATAATGGAATCCGTTCTCGCCTACATCCACGAACATCACCGGAACCCCAACTTCTATCTGGGGCAGGTGGCCGACACATTCCACATCTCCTCCAACAACCTCAGCCAGCAGTTCAAGCGAGCCGTGGGTGTGTCTCCTGGAAAATACGTCACCGCCCTGCGCATTGAGGCGGCAAAAAAGCTGCTGGTCGAAACCGCCCTCCCAGTCAAGGAGATCGCCCTGCAGGTGGGCTTTGGCGACGCATCCTCCTTCATCCGCAAGTTTAAAAGCATCACCTCCGTCACCCCAAATCAATATCGAGAGAGGAAATAGCAACAGTAAAATGAATAAATACAAGTTGTCATGGTGAGGAGAAGCATAATTATACTATGTTAGAAATTGCTTAAATATCAGGTTTATTGAGTTTCGCAATCGTCTGGCAAATTTTACTCTGAGAGGAGCCGACTTTATGAAACAGTCTTACCCGAACCCCTTGATTGAACAGCGCGCCGATCCGTGGATTTACCGCCATTACGATGGAATGTACTATTGCACGGTGACTGTCCCCCAGTACGATCGCATTGAGCTGCGCCGGGCGGCGACAATCGCCGCTCTCGCCGAGGCACAATCTGCCGTCGTCTGGCGGAGGCACGACAGCGGCCCCATGAGCGCCTTGATTTGGGCACCGGAGATCCACTATCTGCGCGGCAAGTGGTACATCTACTTTGCCGCCGCCCACACCGAAAAGGCGCACCCGCTGCACGGCACCTTCCAGCACCGCATGTACGTGTTGGAGTCGGATGACCCCACAGGCGTCTGGTACGAAAAGGGGCAGCTTGACAGCGGTATGGACAGCTTCTGTTTGGACGCGACCGCCTTCGAGGTGGATGACCGCCTCTACTATGTCTGGGCGCAGAAGGACCCGGGCATTCGCGGAAACTCCAACATCTACATCGCCGAAATGGAGACCCCCTGGAACCTTAAGAGCGCCCCCATGCTGCTCAGCAAGCCGGAATTTGACTGGGAGTGCTCGGTGATCCCTGTCAACGAGGGTCCGGCTGCACTCATCCACGACGGGCGCGTTTTCCTGACCTATTCGGCCAACGCCACCGGCGCGGAATATTGCGTCGGCCTGCTGACGGCCTCGCTGGACGCGCCGTTGCTGGATGCGGCAAGCTGGGCGAAGTTCTCCGAGCCGGTTTTCTGCAGCAACGCGGACAACTGCAAGTTTGGCCCCGGCCACAACAGCTTTACAGTGGCGGAGGATGGCGAGACACCGCTGATCGTCTACCATGTACGGGACACCGAGCAAATCGCTGGCGACCCCCTGCAAAACCCCGATCGGCACACCTGCGTTCAGGCGTTTTCATTTAACGAGAGCGGTGTTCCTGTATTTGGAATACCGGCAAAGCGGAACAAATAAATCCGCGCAAAAGTCAGCCACAAAGCAGGGGAGAATGGGCAAATGCGCATTCTCCCCTGCTTTGGTTTCGTAGGCAACCAGAATGAAAAACCCAGCGCGGCTCCTATATAGGGCGTGTTGAAAAAAGGCCCCGGCCTACGCTGTGGGAATGGTATAATAGAGAAAACGGCGTAAGGGGCGGTAAAGATGAAAGCAGAACAGGTGGAAATGGTAAGCGTGGAGCAGCTGGTGCCAGAGAAGCACACATATCGGCGTCTAAAAATGCTATTGGATTTTGATCGAATAGCAAAGTCTGTGAAGCTGCCGCTAAAAGAGGTTGGAGCGACCGGTTTTGGCCGAACCCGGTTAATCATGTGCCTGATACTACAATTCATGGAGGACTTATCCGACCGTGAGTTCGAGCGATTTATCGCGGAGAACACTGCGGGGAAATGGTTCTGCGGATTTGGCCTGCTGGAGAAAACGCCTGATTTAACAACGATATGCAAGTTTCGTGGTATGGTGGGAACAAAGCAGATGAGCCAGATATTCGCAGAGGTGAAGCGGCAGCTGCAAGGTGTGGGATACTGCGCAGAGGTATTCACCTTCATTGACGCCACAGCGCTGGTAAGCAAGCTGAGTCTGTGGGAGGAACGGGATAAGGCAATTACAGCTGGCTATGAAAAGCTGAACAACGAGGTGTTACCGGAGGTATCCGCAGACCCGGAAGCCAAAATTGGTGCGAAGAGTAACAAGAAATTTTGGCATGGCTTTAAGAAGCATGTAGCAGTGGATATGCAAAGCGGGATGATTACTCGTGTTGCGGTTACGCCCGCCAATATCACCGACGCGGACGGCGCGAAGCATGTCATGCCTCGTTCAGGAGCCGCCTGCACTGATAAGGGATACGTAGGCGCAATCTCTGAAATGTTGCGACGCGGGGTACATCCCATGGTGATCAAGCGCAATAACATGAAGGATAAGAACCGTGATCTGGATCGCTGGATTTCGGGGCTTCGCGCTCCCTTTGAGGCTACCTTTAGCAAACAGAACAAGCGTGTGCGCTACAAGGGCACCGTTAAAAATCAGGGCGCTGAGTTCCTGTATGCCGTCGCCTTCAATTTTCGACGGCTACTCGCACTGGTTCCTGCATAAGCCAAGGGGGGAGTGCGCCTTTGGGCGGTAACTTACCCCCTTATGGGGTAAAGAGTCGGTCGCAGTGCCGCTTACCTGTGCCTGTTCCGGACATTTTTAGCCTTATCAGGCATCCCCTTGGCTCTCGTATCAATTTTGCTCGTTTTTCAACAGACCCATATAGGGTCTACTCCGCAACCCTCCCTTGTGAAGTGAAACACACAGCAAAAGCAACTGAACGAAGTCGAGAATACAAAGCGCAAAGGTTTCCGCAACCTCTTTGTGAGGTTAAGCAGCAGCAATGCAATGCCAATGGCGCAGCGGCAGGTATCTTCGAGACGCGCAGCAACGCGGCCCAAACCATAGGCTGTCTTAAGCGTGCCGAAAGCGCCCTCCACGGCGTTGAGATCACAGATATCAATGTATTCCTGCCGCTGCTGCTCCCTGGACAGACTTTTGTCCTTGGGTGGCCGCCCCAAAGCCGGGCCTGTCAGCCGAATACCATGCTCCTTGCAGAAGGCCAGGGTCTCCCGGTTTCGATAGATGCGGTCGGCCAGAATGCGGGATGGATAGTGGCCATACCGGCTGCGATACCGCTCCACAATCTGAAAAAAGTCGTCGGCTTCGTTGTAGGCCTCGAAGGAAAGTTGTTCCATGCGAGCATAGCCGTTCACCAGGCTGATGTGGAGCTTGGCGCCGAATTCGGTTTTCGCCCTGGCTTTTCCCTTGGGAATGGGACGGATATGGGGCTGGCTCAGGCTGACAATCCGATGGGGGATGCTGTGGGTGCGGGTTTCATACAGGATTCGCTGCTGCTCGTAGAGAGTGGTCATCAGATTCATCCGCTCGTCTGTCAGCAGGATGCCACTCTGCACATACTGGACGATATAGCCAACATCTCGGCGGATGTACTGAAGTTGGGCTTTGACCGCTTTCCTGAGCTGCTTTGCCGTCCGTTTCTTGCTCTTGGAGATCTTCAGATATGCCTTCCTGGCTTTTTCCCGGTAGGTACGGGGCTTAGGCAGAGACTGGGCCTCACAGACTTGGTCAATGAGCCCCTCCAGCTTCTCACGGGCTTCATTCAGGAGATTCACATCCTGTGGGTACGCAATATCTGCCGGACAGCAGGTGGCGTCCATGATCAGCGTCCCGCCATCCGGAGGACCATCGTTATCGTCCGAAACATCCTCTTTCGGGATCGTAATCTTCAGGTCCTCCTCGCTGAACCGCTTGCGGAACGCCACCATCGTCGACGCTCCAAAGGGACAGCTATCCCCGTATTCCTTCATCCCGGTGAAGTATTGCAGGTAGGGGTTCTCGCTTACATGCCGTACCGTCCACTCGTCGCTGCACCGCAGTCGCCGCTTGATCAGCAGTGCCCCCAACGCCATTCGGCACGGATGGGCCGGATAGCCGTTGTTCTCGAACTGCGCCGCGTACCGCTCCTCTATCCGCTCCCACGGTAGTAGCTCCGCCAACTTTGCCCACTCGTTTTCGGGGTTCAGCTTCCCGTATGGGAACACAAAATCTTTCAGCTGCATCTGGCGATTCTCTTTGTACATCCTGGGCACCCCCAAGTGCAAGCTTTTTTCGCGTTTCCCGCGCTTTTCCTTGCATCTATTATACCAGATGTGCGGTGTTTTTGTATCTGTTATGCGGTGTTGGTGGTTGTGGAGTAGGCCCTATATAGGGGCTGCACCGTTTTTTGCGTTCTCAGTGAGGAAATCGGACAAAACACCTTGACAAAATGTTTAGGAAAATTCCGACTTCATATTGATGCTCAATCAGGCGGCGGGTGACCGGAATATCCTCGCCAAGATGCTGGGCATCTCGGCCAATCAGCTCTCGTATGTGACCCACAGTGGTCCAGGCGAGGGCCTTGTCTTTTTCGGGGACGTCATCATCCCGGTGGTGGATCGGTTCCCCAAGGACACCGAGCTGTACCGGCTGCTGACAACCCGGCCATCCGAGGCGGTGATGGCATGATGAATACAGCTGCAACCATTCTATCTGACAGCCGCGGTCACGATGACCGCGGCATTTCCCATTCCAGGGAGCATTTCCATGCAGTAAGCCTGAGCGGGGGCAAGGACAGCTCGGCGCTACTGCTGCTGATGATCGAGCGCGGCATGCCCATTGACATGGTGCTCACAGCGGACACCGGCATGGAATTCCCCGAAATGTACGCGCATCTCGCCAAGCTGGACGCTCATCTTTACCGGGAGCGTGGCATTCACATCACCACCCTGCGCCATCCCAAGGGCTTCGAGTGGCTGATGTTCGAGGAGCCGAAGCAAAAGGCGACCAGCATAGCCAAGCGGCTGGAGCTGGGGATTCCTTTGCAGGGCAACGGCTGGCCGGGTATGAAGGTGCGGTGGTGCACCGGTCAGCTTAAAAGCCACCTCATCAACAAGGAGGTCAACCGCATCAAAGGGCAGCACCGCGCCCTCCACTACATCGGCATCGCCGCGGATGAACCGAAGCGCGTCAAGGGCGAGGTGTATCCGTTGGTGGAGTGGGGCATCACTGAGGCACAGGCACTGCAAATCTGCTATGACCGCGGCTTCGATTTCGGCGGGCTGTATCAAATCTACCGCAGGGCATCCTGCTGGTGCTGCCCATTCCAGCGTATAGGTGAGCTTCGCAAGCTGCGTCAGCATCATCCTGAGCTGTGGGCGCGCCTGCTTCAGATGGACAACCGGGCCCGGGCCATGTTCGGCCCCGGACCCCTGGGGCAGTTTCGCAAGGATTGGACCGTGGAGCGGCTAGAAGCCCGGTTCGCCGCGGAGAAAAAGGAGGATTCGGTTTGAGCAACACATACAACGGTTTGGCGCTCCAGAGGGACAGCAATATCATAGAGCTAACTGCCATTCTGGAAGCCAATGGCCGGGGCGGAGCAGCCCGTGACCTGCGGGATCTGTCTTGGCAGATTTCCGGCATGGAGCGACAGCTTGCGTCGGCCACGCGGGAGCTTGCGGCCATGCGCCGGGAGCTTTCCGAGCTGCGCGAGCTGCACGGCGAACCGCTCCACAATACGGCACAGCAGGGTATCGACACCGCCACCCGCCAGATTATGAAGGCGAAGGAGCGACTGGGCGCCGTCAAGGAATGGTTTGTACAGGGCGCCAAGGATGCCTGCGCCGCCGTGAAGGAGATGGGGATCGGCGCGCTCAGCGGTGCGGCTTCCTTTCTTGGCGTGCGCAGGGAGCTGGAGAAGCTTCGGGAGGATTCCACCGAAAGCATTGCGCGGTGCGACCGGTCCCTTGCCCGCATTGAGAATATCAGCCGCAATTTCCACGAGGTTGGCACCGCAACGCGCAACTTTGGCCGCTCGTTGGCCGGAAAGGAGCAGCAGGACGATACAAAGCCCATGGGCAAGCTGGCGAAGCTGGCTTCCGCTCCCCATCTCACCCTCAAAAAACTACACGCCGGCATGATAAAGGGCGCGGACGCTGCCCTCGGCAAGCTGGAAAAATTGGAGCAGGCGGCAAAGCCCTCCCTGCTGGGAAGCCTGCAGACCATGAAGGAGACCGCGACGAAGGAGCATGGCATGGCGCTGTCGCCTGGAAAAACCAAATCCCAGGAACCGTCACTTTGATTCGCAGTCAGTGGGAGGTGATGCGATTTGCGCGATGAAAGACTGAGCGCACGGGAGAAAAAGACCCACAAAATGAGCAGGGATGGCTTGGTGGAGCGCAATCAGAGCACCGGCGAGGAACAGCGCGTCAGCCAGCGGGGACAGGATTTTCAATTGCGGCGCGGCGAGCCGGAGCAGCAGAGCTTTTTCATCCGGGATACACTCGACTGGCACTCTCGCCGCCAGCATCGACCGCCTGATTCGCCGGATACAGCACAACCCGGCGCATCCGATATTGCTCCAGACACTACCGGTGCTGACGATGTTCCCAGCATCCCTGAGCAAGCACCCGGAGGAAGTGAGCGCGGGCAACACGCCCACGCTTCCCCTGGGGAAACACTCAGCCACAAGCAGCGTGGCACAGCATACCAGAGACGATTCACCCAGAATCCCCCCGCGCCGGAGCAACCCGCTTCGAAAGCGCCCGGAAATGGGCCGGAGCGCCCTCACGCCGCGCCGATGCCGGATCGGTCGGGCGGCACCCCCAACCCTGAATCCGCCCCAAACCGGGGCGACACGCCGCCATCACGCTTGCAGTTTGATAAGGCGGCGCGGACACAGGACAGGCATTCCCATGATTCGCAGCACAGCTCCCGGTATGCGCAGAGGTTTCTGCCCGATCAGCCGGACGTGGCGGCAAATTCCGCGCCGCCCTCCGGTGCTCAGCAGACCTCACCTGCGGCGGAGCCGCCCGCAAAGCCCGCCGCGCCCAAGCTCCAGTTCGCCGCCGATGAAAAGCCGCCTGACCCTCCGGGGCAGAAGCTGGCTGATCGCAAACTCGCCCAGGCAACACATCGGGCCGAGCGTGTCAGCGGTAAGCTAGATCAGGCGCGAGAGAAGCTCCCCGCCCGCCGCCGACCGGCCATTAAAAAGGAGGTCAATCCTGATTCCGGCAAGGTTCAGCGGCGGTTGCGTTTTGAGAAGGAGATCAAAACTCAGCGTCAGCATGTGAAGGGGCCGCGTCCGCTCCGGCCGGTAAAAGCGGCGGGCAACGCCGCTGTCGGCTACGCACACAAAAAGCTGTATCAGGCGGAGGAGGAAAATGTCGGCACCAAGGCCGCTCACCGCACTGAAATGGCTGCCGAGGGGGCTTTGCGCTCAACGTATCGGCTTCACAAGACCCGGCCATATCGCCGTGTGCAGCGGCTTCAACAAAAATCCGTCAAGATGAACGCCCGCGCCGCGTATCAGCAAGCCTTGCGTGATAATCTGCCAGACGGGCTCCGTCCCAGGCTGCGTAGCAATCTTTTCTCCCGCATGGCACAGAAACGAAGGATTAAGCGGCAATACGCCAAGGCAGCGCGGGATGCGAAGCGGGCGGGCGGCGCGGTAAAACAGGCGGGTAACGTGCTATCAAAAGCATTTCACTCCGTTGCCAGTGTTGTCCGACGCCACCCTGTTGCAGTGGGCGCGGTGGCGCTTCTGCTGCTAATGATGATGGTGATCAGCGGGATCTTTACCTCCTGCGCCAGCATGGCGAGCGGCGGGATGTCGGCGTTCCTCACAGCCAGCTACACCGCTCCCGACGCCGATATTGACGGTGCGGAGGTGACCTATCGGGAGTGGGAAGCCGACCTGCAATTCCAGATCGACAACGCGGAGACAGATTATCCTGATTTTGACGAGTACCTCTACAGCGTGGATGACATCGGTCATGACCCCTATTTGCTGATGGCATACTTAACCGCGAAATACGGCGATTTTACACTAGCGGATGTGGAGGCGGATCTGAGGGAAATCTTCTCCGAGCAGTATACTTTAACCTTTGCGCCTGAAAGCGAAACCAGATACGCCGATCCGGGCGACTCGGATAAGGACGGCGACCGTGAGCCATATATTTGGCGCACACTGCATATCATCCTGACCGCACGCCCCTTTGCCGAGGTAATCGGCGACCGTCTGAACGATGAGCAGAAGGAGCATCAGGACCTGCTCATGGACAGCGGCGGCAACCGGCAGTACGCGGGCAGCCCCTTTCCCTTTGACTGGCGGCCGTACATCTCCTGCTACTACGGCTGGCGGGTTAACCCGGTCACCGGATTAAAGGACAATCACCAGGCGGTGGATATTGCTGTTGCCCGCAGCACGCCGATTCTCGCCGCCCATGATGGCACTGTCACCATCTCCACCCTGCACGATGCCTATGGATACTATATCGCGCTGGATGATGGGAATGGCCTGGTGACGAAATATGCCCACTGCGATCAGCTTCTGGTCGGAGTCGGGCATGAGGTGAAGCAGGGTGATGTCATTGCTCTTGTCGGCAGCACCGGCGACTCGACCGGTCCCCATTTGCACTATGAGGTCATTAAGGACGGTACCTATCTCAATCCGCTATACTTCGCCCACAGCGGCGAATAGCGCATATTTATCAGAATATTTTGCACATAGGAGGTAATCGATTGACTCCAAAAATACAGAAGATTTCAGCGGAAATTGATAAGACCCGGACGCGGCTGGACGAGCTGCGGGAGCGGCTCCGCGATCTGGAACGGCAAAAGACCGACCTTGAAAACATTGAAATTGTGGCGCTGTTCCGCTCCCTGGAGGTAGCGCCCGACAAGCTGCCCGATTTTATCGCCAGCATGCAGCGGTCCGCTTCTCTGCCCCAGGCGGTTTCCACGCCCATGGACACAGGCGGTTCCGGCGCGTACACCTCCGTGTTCACGCGGCGGGAGGAGGGCGACGATGAAGAGTAAATTGCTGACGCTCCTGCTCTGCACGGGCGCTATATTTGCCCTGTCGTTGCCGGTGTTTGCCTCTGGGCCGGAGCTGATCAGCGGCGGGGCGCAGACAGGCGGCATCACGCAGGTGGAGCCTGACCCCTCCGCGCCGGAGACACCGCAGGAATCCTCGACCCCGGAACCGCCGCCCCCGCCAGTGGAGGCGAAATATCGCATTACAATCACCCCTCCGGGCGGCTGGTATACAAAATCGGCTACTGTAAAAATCAAGCTGGAGGATATTGCCGGGACAGGATTTGATAAGGCCGAAATCAAGGCCGGGCAGAACGGCAAGTGGCAGGATATTTCCGGCGATCTTGCCGACGGCCTCCACGCTTCCTTTTCGATCACCGACAATGACACTATATATGTTGCTGTCACTGATTCCACCGGCAAGGCGCATGTGAGGTCCTTGTACATCGAATGCTTCGACCGGGAGGCTCCCTCTGTTAAGGCCCGGATTGATGGCAAAACCCTGCGCATTGATGCGGAGGATACCCTCTCCGGCGTGGGCAGCGTGTTCGTCAATGGCCATGAGCTGGACGATCTGCGGGACGGCTCGCTGGATGTTCGTGTCAAGGAGTATGCCGATGCGGATGAGCGCGAGATTTTTGTCTATGCAGTGGATGAGGCCGGCAACCGCAGCAAGACCGTCACCGTTAAAAATCCGTATTATGAGGAGGCAAGCAGCTCTGACCCCGCAGCCACGCCAAGCACACCGACGCCGACCACACCGGCACCGGCTGCTCCGTCCACGCCCGCGACACAAACACCCCAGACCACCGATCCCGTACCAGCACCAGAGATCGACCCCACCGAGAGCGCCATTCCCGATGCGGAAAGCAAGCCCTTCACCCCGGATGGTACGGGTTCTGTTGTAGACAATGCCACCGAGCAGGACGGTAAGGAGTTTTTCACCATCACCACCGAGGAGGAGAACATTTTCTATCTGGTCATCGACCGGCAACGGGACAGCGACGGTGTGTATCTGCTCAATGCCGTCACCGAGGATGATCTGATGGCGCTGGCTGAAAAATCCCCGCCCACTGAGGGTGCCATCCCTGACCCGGAGCCTGTTCCAGAGCCGATTCCTGCGCCAATCCCCACACCGGAGTCAGAGCCAGAGCCTGATCCCCAGCCGGAGCCCGCCCCTGCAGCTGCGGAAAGCAATACCGGCATGATCCTCTTTATCATCCTTGCGGTTCTTGCCGTAGGCGGAGCCGGGTACTACTTCAAAATCCTGAAACCCAGGCAGCAGGCGGCTATCGACGCGGATGAGGACGATGAGGGCGAATTTGCCGATGATGAGGATTATTCCGATGACGATCAGCCTGATTGGGATGTGGAGGATTCCGATTTTGACGCGGATGAGGATGGTGATCTCTCGTGAAGAGGCTGTTCTCCGCACTGATGGTGGCGCTCCTGCTTTCGGCGGGTACGCTGCCAGCCCATGCCCAGAGCGAGGTAACCTACAGTGATAATGTCGCGGACAGCGATGCGGTGGTTGTGGATTGGGTGGCTTCCCAAGATGCCCAATCCACTGCCGTACCACCGGAGCCGTCCACCTCCATCCCTGCCTCTGATTTGCCGGATACAACAGCCGCCGCGGAACCCGCGGCGGCTGCGCTTTTGCAGGAAGCCTCACCCATAGCACCCGAGCCGGGTGCGGTTGTTTCCTCTACATCCTCTACCTCGCAGAATAGCGAAGCCATCACCGAAAACGGTGCTGTTCTGATAAAAAAGACCTATGAGCTATCGCCGGAAACCGACCCTGAATTAATGGTGGAGGATTTTGAACAGGACGGTTACCGCTTCACTCTGCGGGAAATTCTGCCCCAAGAGTTGCCCGGAGAGACCCTGACCTGCACCGCTTCCAAGGTGGCGGTGACCACTACCGACAGCAATGATCAGGAGGCAATCCTTGCGCAGTTCCCCGCGTACATTGAGCACGCCGAGGACGGCTACACTGGTCGGCTCGCGCTGGATGCCTCCAGTATCTGCACTGTGGTGGAGGAATACGAGACATATTCCTATTCGTACACCAAAACGGAGGAAATCACGGGGCTGAGCAGCAATGATCCCGCCCTGATTTCCAAGGCGCGGGCGGGCATGACGCTAGTGGACATCTCATTTCGGGAAAGCGGTAGTACCTACACTGCCGTCCTCACCTGGCTGGGAGTGGCAACCGGCCAGCGGCCAGTCAGCTATACCACTACCGCATCCTATTCCGGTCAAGTCTCCCAAACCGTTCCCGGCAACATCCTGTACACCTATATTTATGAGGGGACGCCGCTGATTGAGGAGGACACCCCTGCCGTGGAGCCGCCCGCCCAGATGGAATCGGCGGCGGAGCTACAGCCGGCACAGGAATCATCTGTGTCGAACTCCATTAGCCTGAAAAATGTATTGCTCATCCTGATCGGTGTAGCGTATCCTGTGGGGCTGACGCTCCTGTTTGTCACGCATACCAGAAAAGAACGGAAATTAAGGAGGGAAAATCGTGAAGCACTTGAAGAGATTGCCCGGTTTATCCGGGGCGAAGCGTAGGCGGGGCCTGATATATATTGGCTGTGCCGCGCTGCTGCTGACCATTGTGATCATTGTAATATGGCCTCGCCCGGTGCGGTATGAGCTGGAAGCGGCGGCGGGTGAAATTGACTTCGCCGCGCCGGAGCTGACCGTACACACCGCGGCAGATGGCGTTGCCGTGGTGCGCCCACAGGCAAGGGAGGTTATCCCCGAAGCCAGCTCACCCACTGCCGGGGAACCGGCTCCGTCGCCCGAGGTCTGGGCCGAAGATACCGCCGCCACTCATGGCGGCTTCTCCTTGCCGGTTTCCATGGATGAGGCCGACAGCATTGGCGTGCTGACCATCTCCGACCTGGGCCTTTCCGTCCGTGTGTACGAGAGCGAGGACGAAATGGAGGCAATGAGCATGGGGGTGGCCCACTTCAAGCACACCTCCGCTTGGGAGGGCAATGTCGGGCTGAGCGCGCACAATATCAATTTTGACGGCTCGGCGGGTTACTTCCGGGATCTTCATCTGCTCAGCGAGGGCGCCGTGATTCAGTACGAGACCGCCCATGGGACACGGGATTATGCCGTGACAGCCATCACCGAGATTGCTGAAACCGATTGGAGCAGCCTCGCTCGCACCGAGGACAATCGCCTGACTCTCATCACCTGCGTCAGCGGCAAGCCGGAAAAGCGCCTTTGCGTGCAGGCGGTACAGTCTCAAAGGTGAATATTTTCTCCGCATCCGCTGATTTGACTTGACCTTTGCTTTCATCCAAGGTAACATGGGAGCAGGAAAACCATTTTTTTACATACGAGGGGGAATCCAAATGAAGAACCGCATTGCGAGAGCTGTGGCGGCAGCCGCGATGTCAGCTATGCTCTGTGTGTCGCTGGCTTCGCCGGTATCCGCTGCGCAGAGCCTTTTCGGAGATATGGAAGCGAAAAGCCGTCAGGCTGTGGAGGCGGCGATCAAGGCGGGCAGTGTCCCGGCTGGGACCACGATTTATGACTGCGCATACGGCGCGGACGCAAACGGAAACACCATCGTCATCCAGTATCGCGACAAGGATGGCAAGTGGGTTGATGTTGTTACAGGAAAACCGGCGGCTTCCACGCCTGCCGCCGAGGAAAAGCCTGCGGCGGATGCTCTCGCGGAGCAGGCGGATCAGATGCTTGCCCTCATTAATCAGGAGCGGGAAAGCGTCGGCGCGGCGCCTGTGACACGCAGTGATTTCCTTGATGCGGCGGCGCTGACAAGGGCGCAGGAGTGCGCATCCCTTAACAGCCAGCGCGTGGACGGCAAGGCGCACACCCGCCCGGACGGCTCCCGCTGGTTTACCGTGCTGGGCATCGATGTCAACTACAATTACGGTGAGAATGTTATTCAGGGCGGGGACGCCGACAATCAGATGAAGCGGTTCATGGCTTCGGAGGGCCACAAAGCCCTCATTTTGAAGCCCTCCTACACAGAGGTTGGAATCGGCTGTGCCATTTCCGAGGAGGGCAACATCTTCACCGTGCAGATTTTCTACAACGATAAATAACGGAATACACCCTATCCGCAAGGCCATTGCCTCATTACGAGGCGGTGGCCTTTTGCTATGCCCAAAACAAAAAGAGGAGTGAACGCTACACATGGCGAAAACAAGGATTTGTTCCTTACTGTTGGCCGTGATCATGGTTATCACGGCTGCGCTGCCTGCCTATGCGCAGGGATTTGAACCGCTGTCCGAGCTGGTGGATGTTACGGAGCGGGATGACAGCGAAGCCCCTTCCGGCATGCAGGATGATCCGGCCCCGGATGATGACAGTACATCCACAGTTCCGACTGGCACTGAGGAGGAGCCTGCCACTCCGACACAGGCTTCATCGCCTGATGAACCGGAGGAAGAATCCACACCCCTCGGCCAATCCGGCCTCAGTGGTGATGATTCTTTTTACCTGGATTGCACCCCGGAGCAGGCTGCGGAGCTGATTGCGTTCTATGAGTTCGTCAGCGATCAGATCGCCCGGCAATCCAACCCTCGCCTGCGATCCGCGCCGGGCGACAAGGGTACCGTCAGCTGGACATGGGGCGAGGCAGTCGGCATTGATGTTCCCAGCGGCGATCCCAATAACCCCTATCACATCGGCAACATCCCGCGTATCACGCTGTCGACCAGCAACCCGCCGCTGGGCCGCCCTTTCTGCGTGCAGTTCGGCGTTGATCCCGCCGGCAACTACACCGCCAGCGAGGGCAGCGACAGCCAGATATTGTCCCTGTTGGTGGCGCAGCACAAAGGCTCGGCATCGGCAGTCGGCGTTCAGCTTGCGCTGTGGTACACCGAGAATGGTCTGCCGCTGTCCACCCAGCCCCAATCGGCCGCCGCGTTGTCAGCAGCCTCCAGTGTTGACACCACTGGTTACACCTACCTGCTCTGGAGCAGCGGTTCCGGCCAGCCCTTTGTTACATTGGACAAGGCGGAGGACCCCGACCCTGATCCTGATCCAGACCCTGACCCGGACCCCGATCCTGACCCTGAAAACCCCAACACCCGCACAGAGGTTACCACCGACACCGAGACCCGCACAGAGATCCGCTCCAGCACCGAATATGAATATTCGGATGCCATTGGGCAGATCACCGTCACCAAGCGGGACGATGAGGGCAATTCTCTTGACGGCGCTATCTTCCGCATCGACATCGAGTTTGCCAATGGCGAGCGTGGCGGCACCAGCGCGTTCGAGGTCTACAACGGCTCCCGGCTGTTCACCTGGACGCATCCCCGCGATGACCACGAGCCCGCGACGGTAACCGTCACCGAGATTTATTGTCCTCCGGGATATATCATGGACCCCACGCCGCAGACGGCAGTTGTGCATCCCACCTACACCCGCGTGACCAAAGTGCTGACGCACACCATCACCATCACAACCACCACAACAACAACCACCGTCATCGATATCGACAGCGGCGAGGTGCTGTCGGAATCCTCGGCAGAAGCGGATGCCGAAACCGAGCTGAACCCGCCCACCGTGCAGGAATATACCGACTTCATCGAGGGGGACCGGGAGACCGACCTCACCTTTGTGAACGCGCAGGAATCGTGCAGCCTGACAATTTACAAGTATGAAAAAGGCTCCTACAGCACCCCATTGTCCGGCGCGCGGTTCCGTATTCGGTATGCCGATCCCGATATTTCCGCTCAGGTATGGGAGCGAACCACGGACGGCTCCGGCAAAATTGTCATTGATCCGCTGCCCTTTGCGGGGACGCTTGTCTGCGAGGAGCTGGAGGCCCCCGGCGGCTACGAAATCGGCGATCAGAGCAGCTTTACCATCACCGTTGCCAAGGGTGAGCACAAGCAGTTGGATGTCTCCAACGAAAAACGCGCCCAGCTCGTAGTATACAAAAGGGATGCCGTGTCCGGCCAGCTGCTCCAGGGCGCGGTGTTTAAGGCGACGATGATCGGAACCGGCATCGTCAAAACCGCCGAGAGCGGCGCGGATGGCCGCGCCGTGTTTACCGACCTGATCCCCGGCGAATGGCGCATCGAGGAGCAAACCCCGCCGCCCTACTTCCTCCCCACCACCAAGGTGGAGACGGTTCACATCCCTGACGGCAGCTACAAAACGCTGGAGCTGACCTTTGAGAACCAGCCCTACAGCGGCCTCACCATCCGCAAGGTCAGCTATCACGATGGCCGTGGCCTGCAGGGGGCGGTATTCGGCTTGTATCGCGGCTCCGAGGCCCATCCCACCGACTTCCTGGGGGAATACCAGAGCGACATCAATGGCCGCATTGTCATTGACAAGCTGGAAAGCAACCAGTATTACACGGTTGTGGAGCGGCAGCCTCCCGCCGGGTTCCTGCTGGATGAGGACAACACCCGCACCATCCTCATCAAGCCCGATGCCGTTAACAACAACATCACCCTCATTTTCCGCAACAAGGAGCGCCCCAAGATCCTCATTGAAAAGGTGGATGATTTGGGGAAGCCTGTGCCAAACTGCACCTTCAAGGTCAGCCGCAGGGATTCGGCGGAATATATTGAGGTCACCACCGGCAGCAACGGCACCGTGCTGGTGGAGAACCTCGAAGAAGATTGGTACCAGATTGTTGAGGTCAGAGCCGCCGATGGCGTCATCATTTCGGATGAGGTCAAGGACATCGAGACCAAGGCCGGAACCACCAGCACCGTTCAATTCGTCAATTTCAGAAGCCCCACCCTCACCATCCAAAAGGTGGACGCCGTCACCGGTCAGGGCTTGGACGACGCTGTGATCCGCATCTGGCGAGAGGGCGTGGACGAGCATCAGGATTACACCACCGCAGGCGGCGGGTATATCCGGCTCAGGGATCAATCCCCCGGCACCATCATCTGCAAGGAAATCAAAAGCCCGGCGGGGTATCTTCTGAGTGATGAGGAGCACCGCTTGGTGCTGGAGCCGGGCGGGAGCCATCAGCTTGTCATCCAGAACCACAAGCTGCCCACCCTCACCATCCGCAAGATCGATGAGCAGACCGGCGCGGGTGTGGAGGGCGTTGTGCTGCGCATCACAAAGGATGGCGCCATGGAGTATCGGGATGTCACCACCGGGAAGGATGGAGTGATCGTCCTCACTGACATGGAACCCGGCTGGGTAACCATTGTGGAGCAGAAGGCCAAGGACGGATATATTTTGGATCAATCGCCTCATTATATCCAGCTCAAGCCCGGCGAAAACCACGAAATTATCATCAAAAACAAGCATAAGCCCAGCCTGAAAATTATCAAGCTGGACAGCGTCACCAAGCAGCCGCTACAGTATGTCACCTTCTCCATCGGGTACAAGAACGGCCTGCCCCTGGGCGAGTACACCACTGATGCAAACGGTGAAATCTATCTGGAGGACATTGATCCCGGTACGGTGATAATCACCGAAAGCAAGGGCAGGGACGGCTACATCATCGATGGAGCCAGCCGCGAGGCGGTCATTGAGTGGGGCAAGCTTATTACCGTTGAGATTTTCAACACCCCCAAGAATCCGCTGATCATTAAAAAGGTGGATGCCAAGACCGGCGAACCCCTTGCTGGTGCGGTGTTCACCGTCACCAAGGTTAATGGGGAGTTTGTGGGAGAGTTCACCACCGGGCGCAACGGATTCATCACCGTAACCGGCATTGAGCCGGGATTTTTTACAGTGCGGGAAACCAAAAGCCCGGAAGGATTTATCCTCGATGACACCCCCAAAACCGTGGAGCTGAAGCTGAATCAGCCTGCCGAGGTGACCTTTGAAAACAAGCCCCTCAACGGCATCCAGATCAGCAAAATTGACGCCGACACCCGTGAGCCTCTGGAGGGCGTCAAGTTCGTTGTTCGAGAGAAAGGCGGCCGCCATATTGGTGAGTATACCACGAATGCCAATGGCCTCATTGATGTGCCCGATTTGGAGCCGGGCTGGTATCAGATCTACGAATCCGCCACCTTGCCCGGTTACCTTTTGGACAGCAATGTGGTGGATGTGGAGCTGCTCTGGAACGATCACAAACTGCTGGAGTTCACCAACCACAAGCTCTCCGGCCTGCAAATCCGCAAGACGGATGCCGTCACTGGCGATCCCATTCAGGGCGTCAAGTTCCGTCTGACCAAGATCGGCGGCGAGCTGGTGGGTGATTACACCACCAATTCCGGCGGCTTCATCGCCGTGGCTGATCTGGAGCCGGGGTGGTATACCGCCTGGGAGACCGCCACGATCTCTGGCTATGTACTGGATTCGACGCCCCAGAATATTCAGATCAAGGAGAGCAGCCTTGCGGTGCTGGAGTTCACAAACCAGCCACTGACCGGGCTGCAAATCAGGAAATCCGATGCTGTCACCGGCGAGCCGCTGGCTGGTGTGGAGTTCTCCGTTGCTGAGCTGAATGGCAGGCGGATCGGCAGCTTTACCACCGACAGCTCCGGTATCATCTTTGTTCCCGATCTAAAAGAGGGCTGGTATGTAGTTTCTGAGGTGAAGGGCTTGACCGGCTACAAGCCGGATATCGCACCCCGAAATGTGGAGCTCCGAGCGGATCGTCTCAATGTGCTGGAGTACAAGAACCAGCCCTGGCCGTATCTCACCATCAAAAAGGTGGACGCGGACACCGGCAAACCCATCGCGGGCGTGAAGTTCAAAATCTATGACGCCAACTCCCGCGAGCTGGGTGAATTTAGCACCAATGACCTTGGCATTATCAAGCTTACCGGCATGGAGCCGGGGAAATATTTCGTCAGGGAAAGCGTCGCGGCGGAGGGTTATGCCCTCGACTCCACAGCTCGCGAGGTTGTGCTGTACTGGGGCAAAACCGCCACCATTGAGGTGAAAAACACGCCCCTTGCCTCCCTGCGGCTGAAAAAGGTGGACAGTATCACCAAGAAGCCGCTTGCGGGCGCTACCTTCCTGCTGTACGATGCAAAGAACAATATTATTGGAGAGTATGTATCCGATGAGAACGGCCTGATCGAGCTTCCGCGCTCCTTGCCCGCAGGAAAATACAAGGCGAAGGAGACCGTTGCCCCGGATAATTATGTGCTTCTGGACAAGCCGGTTTCCTTTGAACTGAAAGCCGGTGCGACAACCGAGATCGAGATCCCCAACGAACCGGTTCGCGGCAGGATTCAGATCGTGAAGAAGTCTGCCGACAAGAACAGCATCACCAGGGCAAAGGCTGGCACCGCGCTGGCCGGGGCGGTGTTTGAGATTGTGGACGAGAACCTTGATGTGGTGGACACCATCACCACCAATGATCGCGGCATCGCTGAGAGCCTCGATCTCCCCTTGGGGAAATATGCGGTGCGGGAGATCGAGGCGCCCGAGCACTACCTGCTGTGCGATTCCGTTTTCTATGCCGAGGTGAAGCTCCACGGCGATGTGGTGCGCTTTGAGGTGCTCAATGACAGCATTGATCTCGCTGTCACAGTCGAGAAGCGCGGCAATGTGGAGGCTTTGCCGGGCGATGTGATCCGTTATGATTTCAGTAACATTTCCAACGCCGGCAACTGCGAGCTGGAGGAGTTCTTCTGGCATGACCAGCTCCCCACCGACGCGGTGCGCCTGGAAACACTGCACACCGGAACTTGGAGCGAGAAGCTGCGGTACAAGGTGGTCTATCGCACCAATCTCAAAACGGAGTACCGCACCTGGGAGGATAACCTGTCCACCGCGCGGAATAATGAGCTTTCCGTGGCCGATCTCCGACTGGCGGCAAATGAATTTGTCACCGATTTCAAGCTGGAGTTTGGGACGGTTGAGGCCGGATTCCATGAGGTGGAGGCGCCCCACATCCTCACCAAGGTGCTGGACGATCTGCCGGATGGGCACCGCTTTGTCAACAAGACCGATGTGGGTGGCAGAAGCGGCGACGAGTGGGCCACAGCAAAGGATTCCTGGGTGACAGTGGTGTTCGCACCCGACAAATCCCTTCCGAGAACGGGGTACTAATACCAAACGCACAGGGTGGGAGCTTCCCTCATTGGAAGTTTCCCACCTTATGCACACCGCATTTTCACAGAAAGCTCTCCGTAATCTTTGGTACAAATTCGGCGCAAAAGGGCCTTGCATTTCACAGCAATCCAAGGTTCAATGGGACAAACGATTTCGAGGAGGTTTTTCCCATGAACGCGCAGTTCGCACAAAAGATTACAGGGGATCGTAAGGCAGTCATGGCGGTAATCGCAGGGATTACCGCTACGGCTGTCACCTATACCAAGGCGCCCCGGTTCGCCTATGAGGCTGGCGGGTTATCCATTGACCGCGAGGGTGTGCTTTCCACCCCGATATTCCCTATTCGGGAAGCGGCGTTTTTCTCAAACCTGATTGCCGATCTGGGCGAAGAGGGCTTCGACGCCGAGGGTGCGCTCTGTGTCACAATCATTCCGGATGAATTTGAACCCAGCCACCTGCGCAATATTGAGGCGATCCTCGCAGGAAAAGCAACGCTGATCCGACATGCCCTGGGCACAAAGTCAGAGCTATCCGTAGAGCCTGTGGAGGAGGGCTTCTGCTTTTCGTTTTTCCCGGCTTCTGTCAGCAGTGAAGCGGTGTTGGCCGCGGTTCAGTTCTCCACGCTGGTGGCGGCGCAAGCCGCCGGTCAGCAAAGCGTTCGCACCAGAGATCGGCCTGTTGAAAATGAGAAATATGCCATGCGATGCTTTCTTCTGCGCATTGGCATGATCGGCCCGGAGTATGCAATCGCTCGCAGGGAGTTTCTTGCGCGATTGCCCGGTGACGGCGCGTTTCGAAGTGGTTCGCGCCCTGCGGCTGCCGTGCCGGAAATCCTGTAAATTAGCGATTGTAAAGCCGTTTTCCCTCCGTCAAAGCACACACAAACCATGCCGAAAGATTGGCAAATATACAGCGCCAAAGGGCCTTGTAAAGCCTCCCGAACAGAGTTAATATACACACATGGAAACACAAACAAATGTGCGTATATTAGGGAGGAACGGCTATGTTATCAGCTAAATTCGGTATCGAGATTGAGTTCACGGGTATCACCCGGCAGCGGGCGGCGGAGGTTGCCGCAGAGGTTCTCGGTGGCACACGGAACGGTGAAAGGGTCACCGCTCCCGACCGCAGGGTTTGGAAGTTTGTCAGTGACGGCAGTATCCGGGTCGAAAGCCGCAGGGGCCGTCAGGCCCAGGCCGTGGAACTGGTCAGCCCCATTCTCACCTACCGGGAGGACATTGACACCTTGCAGAAGCTGATCCGCGCTCTGCGGGAAGCCGGGGGGCGTGCCAACTCAAGCTGCGGTATCCATATCCACCTGAATGGGGCCAACCATGATGTTCGCAGCATCCGTAATTTCATCAATATCATCGCCGCCCGCAATGATCTTTTCTACAAGGCGCTTCAAATCGAGCCGGACCGGATGCGGTACTGCAAAAAAATGGATGCCATGCTGGTGGGAAAGATGAACCAGCGCAAGCCGAGGACGCTGGAGCAGGTCAGAAAAATCTGGTACGAGGGTTACGCGGGCAACCAGAGCAATCATTATCATCAGAGCCGCTACCATTTTCTCAACCTCCACAGCTTCTTCAACGGCCATGGTACAGTCGAACTTCGCGGCTTTAACAGCACCCTGCACGCTGGAAAAATCAGGGCATATATTGTCCTCGCTCTGGCCCTCAATCATCAGGCTCTGACACAGAAATCCGCCCGCCCTGCCAAGTGCCAGATGGAGAACGAAAAGTTCGCCATGCGGGTGTATCTCAACCGGATTGGCTTCATCGGGGAGGAGTTCGCCAACTGCCGGGAGCACCTCTACATGCACCTGGCCGGCAACGCCGCCTGGCGGTATCGGGAACCGGCGCCTCGCCGGACAACGCCCTCTCCGGTCCGTACCTGACGGACCGGGGGCTTCCCCTCCGATCCTGTTTTTGTTCTTCCCGCTGGTATATTCATCACAAAAGTATTGGAGGATTCTGCAATGTTTGATACGGAAAACGCGACCAACAGCATCTATCTGGCCTACGGCTCCAACATGAACCTGGAGCAAATGGAGTATCGGTGTCCCTACGCCACGGTGATCAGTCCTGTGGAGCTTCCCGGCTACCGGCTTCTGTTTCGCGGTGGCATGGGCGGAGCTGTGGCAACCATTGAACCCGCCGAGGGCGGCGTGGTTCCCGCACTGCTGTGGGAGATCACTCCGCGCTGCGAGGAGGCGCTGGATCGCTACGAGGGCTGGCCCAGGCTCTACCGCAAGGAGTGGATTACGGTTTCTCTCGGTGAAAAGGAAGCCGAGGCCATGGTCTACATCATGAACGAGGGGCACCCCTTGGGCCTGCCCGGAAAGGGTTATCTCGACTCCATTCTCGCGGGCTACGAGTCGGCCGGCTTCGACCGGGCTGCCCTGGAAGAGGCTGTTCATGCCTCCGAACCCGCAGAGGGTACTCGGTGGGCTACGGTCGGCACCGAGGTGATGCGGCAGATCAAGTGGTGGTAATTGACAAGGGAGCAGGGCTGTTCAATTCACAGCCTCTGCTCCCTCGTTTTTCTTTCCGCTGGTAGGTTAAGTGCTTAGAAGGTGAATGAAGATAATGCATATACTATTAATCGTATTTACCATCTTTGCTGAACACAAAATATATTAACATACCTACACCGACCACAGCACAAGCCGCACCGAGAATTGGGACAATTTTACCAAATTCAGACACCGTCATAAGTATTGCACCACCAACAAACAAAAAACCACCTGCAAGTAAATTTTTCATGTTGACCTCCACTAATATAAATACTCTACATTCTCCTAATATCTCAAATCCTGATTAGTTTGCAGCTCACCAGCACCGAAGCATTCCGTCAGGATTCCTCCGCTTCAATAACCCCATATTCCACAAGCGTATTCTTGTCCGTACCCGGCAAAGCCACTGATCCGGTCATATAATACTGATACCGTTTTGTCCGGCGAAAGGATTGCATCGGCTCAGGCGCGTATGCGCAGACATCAATCCCTTTTGCATATTCAGGATTCTCCCCAATATCCGTTGTTACCACCCGAATGAGCGCATCCGTCACGGCATAGATATCCTCGCCATACTCCACGCCTACTAGCTCGTGCTTGCCCAGATCGCGATCTGCTTCTCCCGGCGCACGATACACCATGTATTTCTTCATGACAATCCCCCATATTCACATAGCGCCGCTCACCGATCATGGTGGGCGGCGTATTTCTTTGTTTCAGTATACAACGAAAGTTCGTCCAAAACAACAAAAAAGGAGAGCACCACACATGAGCAATTTTCTGTTCACATCCGAATCCGTCACCGAGGGGCACCCCGACAAGCTCTGCGACCAAATCTCCGATGCGGTGCTGGACGCATATCTTGCCCACGCTCCCAGCGCCCGCGTCGCCTGCGAAACCGCCGCCGCATCCGGTATGCTGTTGATTATGGGTGAGGCAACCTCCAACCACGAACCGGACATCATCGCCACCGCCAGAAACACTCTGCGCCGGATCGGATACGGTGATCCCCGCTTCGGGTTTGACGCGGAGCGCATTCCCATTCTTGTTGCCATGAACCGCCAGTCTGCGGATATCGCTCTGGGCGTTGATCGTTCCCTTGAGGCCAAGGTCAGCGACAGCCACGAGCTTGGCGCAGGAGACCAGGGCATGGTGTTCGGCTATGCCTGCAACGAGACCGAGGAACTGATGCCCATGCCGATCTATCTGGCCCACACACTGACTCGTAGACTGGCTGAGGTGCGCAAAAATGGGACGCTGCCGTGGCTGGGGCCGGATGGCAAGGCACAGGTTACCGTGGAGTACCGGGATGGCAAGCCCCATCGACTGGATACAGTGATCATCTCCGCGCAGCATTTGCCGGAGATCAGGCACAGTGAGATCCGGGAGGCGCTCTGCAACTATGTGGCCGCGCCGGTGCTGCAGGAGCAGCTGGTGGATACCCGCACCCGATTCCTCATCAACCCCACCGGACGCTTCGTGACCGGCGGCCCGGCTGGCGACAGCGGCCTGACCGGACGCAAGATCATCGTGGACACCTATGGCGGATTCGCTCGCCACGGCGGCGGGGCCTTCTCCGGCAAAGATCCCACCAAGGTAGATCGATCCGCTGCCTACGCTGCCCGGCATGTGGCAAAGAACCTTGTAGCGGCAGGGATCGCCGACCGGCTGGAGCTGCAAATCTCCTACGCCATCGGCGTGGCTCAGCCTGTATCTCTGTACGTTGACACTTTCGGCACCGGCAAGCTGCCGGACGCCGATATTCTGGCGCTGATCGGGAAGCACTTCGACCTGCGCCCCTCAGCCATCATCGAGCGTCTCGGCCTGCGCTGCCCTATTTATGCACAGACTGCCATTTATGGCCATTTTGGCCGCTCCGACCTTGATTTACCCTGGGAGCGGCTGGATGCAGTAAACGCACTGCGGTGATTATTGTGGTGTGAGCAGGCCAATTATGATATAGTAAGGATGGTGATAGTGTGAATGATAAAGAATTGATCCCAAAAGTACATAGCTCCATGTATCGTCAGATGAAGGAGAGCGGCATTTCGGTTCCGGTTCAGGTGCTGATGGATGTGGGTATCCTCTCCGAAAAAGATTACGAAAACTGGCGGTTTGGCCGGGTGGATTATCTGGAGCGGGTGTGCAAAATCAACCTGCGCAAGCTTTCGATTGTCATGCGGGAGGTCCGTGCGTTTGCGCGAAAGAACCAGTTGAAACCCTCCTGGACCTACTATAAGCAGTGGGGCCGCAAGGGGAAGCCTGCCGTCAAGCTGCGATTTTCCAAATCCGGCGATGAGGGCATCGAGCGCGGTTACGCCACACACTATGTGTCCCCTCGGCTGGCTGAGAAGAAGCCGCCTGCGGATGCTGAAACGGAGAAAACGGATGGGCAATCGGATACACTTTGATTTTGAGGGAGAACACAGGCGGAAATCCATTGAAATGTTGGAGTACATCCTCTGCTCCAGCCATTGGAGCGGCGGCAGCCTGCCCATTGAGGATGAATACATCGGCGTATTGATGTATCTGCTCCACCACGGCAGCATGGAGGTATATGAGCGGTCTTATCCTGCTTCCTCGCGTGAATTCTCCATGGAGGCATGGCAAAGGGATCAGCACTTTGCATGCATGCTGGGCAAGCGGGAGGCAACCACAGCCACGCGGGAGATCATGGAGCGGTTCTCGAAGCCTGATCTGCGCAAGAAGATTCACAATGCCCTGTTTTATCCCGAAGAGAGGGCATATATCCGCTGCAACGGCTTTCCTGCCGAGCGCCTGTTCGAGTGCTTTGAGGACGAGGAGTGCGATAAGGTGATTGTGTTCCCGGAATGGGTGGGCCCGGACGGAGACAATGTCTTTTACACCTTCCAATGCGCGGATGGCGTGCGGAGAAGCAAGCTGCGGGAGGTATTGGATTTGATTCGGGAACGGCGTTTAGATCGGATGCGGGAAATCTCAGCCCGCATGGACAAAAGCAACCGTGTTATCCCTGACATAGCGAAAACAGAATAATGCACATGGCACCAGAAAACAGGCCGGCGTTTTGCGATAAAGCAGAGCGCCGGCCTGTTTTTTCATTGTGAGAAAAACAAGGAGGCGATTTTCTGCGATTAATTATCTGTGAGAAGCCATCGGTTGCCCAAGCGATCTCAAAGGCTCTGGGCATTGCATCCCGAAAGGACGGCTACCTGGAGGGGATGGATACCCTCATCTCCTGGTGCATCGGGCATCTGGTGGAAATGGCCGATGCTGCGGCCTATGGTGAACAGTACAAAAAGTGGCGGCGGGAGGATCTTCCCATCCTGCCTGATAAATGGCAATATTCTGTCCGTGCTGATAAAAAGAAGCAGCTTGGTATCTTGCGCTCCCTCATGAAACGAGCTGACGTGGACACCATTGTCAACGCATGTGATGCCGGGCGCGAGGGCGAGTTGATCTTTCGGCTCGTCTACGAACACTGTGGTTGTACAAAACCCATCCAACGGCTGTGGATCAGCAGCATGGAGGACGCCGCCATCCGGGAGGGCTTCGAGAACCTGCGCCCCGGCATGGATTACGATTCCCTGTACGCCGCCGCCCTCTGCCGCTCTCAGGCTGATTGGCTGGTGGGCATCAATGCCACACGGCTCTTTTCCTGCTTGTACGGCGCCACCCTTAACGTCGGCAGAGTGGTGACGCCCACGCTGGCATTGCTGACCAAGCGGGAGGACGCCATCGCCGCATTCGTGAAAGAGCCGTTCTACACCGTTGACCTGAACTGTGGGAAATTCACCGCCGCCAGCGAGCGGTTTTCCAACAAGAAGACCGCTGAGACGATCCGTGCAGCCTGCGACAATAACACCGCCACCGTTCTCTCGGTGGAAAAGCAGGAGAAAACCACTGCACCGCCCAAGCTGTATGATCTTACCTCACTACAGCGGGATGCCAACCGTTTGCTGGGTTTCACCGCGCAGCAAACGCTGGATTATGCCCAGACGTTGTATGAGAAAAAGCTGGCGACCTATCCACGCACCGACAGCCGTTTTCTGACCGAGGATATGCGCGCCACGGCAGGTTCCATCGTGAATTGGCTTCAGCTCCACATGCCGTTTGCCCAAGGGATTCCCTTCACGCCGGATATGGCGCGGGTGATTGATGATGCGAAGGTCTCCGACCACCACAGTATCATCCCCACGATGGAGATCGCCCGCGCCGATCTGGAAGCGCTTCCCTCTGGCGAGCGGGAGATCCTGCATCTCATCGCCGCACGGCTGTTGTGCGCCACCGCACTGCCCCATGTGTTTGAGACAGTGACAGCCACCGTTGATTGCGGCAGCAACACCTTCACCGCCAAGGGCCGGACAGTTTTGCGGGAGGGCTGGAAAGCTATTGACTGGTTGTTTCGTGACAGTTTGCGGGAGAAGCCAAAGGATGAGGATTCTAATGATTCTCCCGCGCTGCCGGAGCTGGTGGTGAGCCAGACCTTCGAGGGCGCCGTAGCCTCAATTCGGGAGGGCTTCACCTCGCCGCCCAAACACTTTTCAGAGGATTCTCTGCTGGGCGCCATGGAGTCGGCAGGTGCGGATGATGCTCCCGAAGATGCCGAGCGGAAGGGCTTGGGCACACCGGCCACCCGCGCCGCAACGCTGGAGAAGCTGGTGCGCGCCGGATTCGTGGAGCGGAAAAAACGCCAGCTGTTGCCCACCGGGATGGGTGCGAATCTGATCGCTGTTCTGCCGGATACGGTCAAATCTCCCCAGCTTACTGCTGAGTGGGAACACCGGTTAAAACAGGTGGAGCGGGGCGAGCTGCCCGCCGCCGAGTTCATGGAGGGCATTGAAGCGCTAACCCGAGCCTTGGTGCGAGAACATACTACTCCTGACGCCGCCCACGCCGCCCTTTTCTCGGCTCCAAGAGGCGAGGCCGTGGGACAGTGCCCAAGGTGCAGCGGCGCGGTCCACGAGGGCAAAAAGGGCTTCACCTGCGCCGACCGCTCCTGCGGCTTCGCGTTATGGAAGGATAACCGCTTCTTCGCCTCCAAAAAGAAAACGTTGGATAAAAAGACCGCCGCCGCGCTCCTGGAACAGGGGCGCGTTTCTCTTTTCGGCCTGTACTCGCCCAAAACCGGCAAGACCTATGACGCTACCGTGATCATGGATGCCGGTGCGGTCGGTGATAAATATGTCAACTTTAAGCTGGAGTTTGGCTCTGGCAAGAAAAAGTAAGGAGGGCATTGCAGTATGAATCAACAGGAGTTTGCGGTATGGACCACCAAGACGCAAAGCAGCAGCCATCAATGGGTGGAGGATGACATCTTCCGTCAGAATGGCCGCGGCGCTATGTATTACATCGGCGGCGAGGACGGCCTCTATATGAAAATCGCAAGCGACGGCCTGCTCACTGCGGGGGATTACAAAGGCGCTGTTCCCCATATCGGTGAGGCCTTGTTCACCGTGGAAGCACAGCGGCAATATTCGGATTACAACGAGGCATTCACTGCCGCTCTGAGCATTGGCGGCCAAAAATTCCTTATGGATATGTTCAGCGGTGACACCCCATCGCCTGATCTACACCTTGTCAAGGGCGGGACGGAGAGCGCGGATGCACAACACAAGCCACTCTATCCCCACACCGCCGCCTATGCCCACGAGCATGGCGAGCTGAATCAGTACCGGGAGGGCATCCGGCTTAACCGGGATTGCGCCGCAGCCATTGACATAGCGGTGCGGGCCAGCAATTACGAGCTGTACCGCTACGATCTTGCAGGAGCCGCCAAGAGCGTTGTTGCTGAACACGGTTTCGACCGAACTGCATGGGTGCTGGCAAATGTAATCCGCAGAATGGATTATGACGGGCGAATTTCGCAAAAACACAAGCAATGGGCGCAGGAGTATCCCATTCCCGATGGCTATAAGGCGGATTTTTATCTGGATACTCACCCGGCAGTTCTGGATGGCTTCATCGACCACGCGCGGCAGGAGATCGACAATCACCTCCGCGCTGCCGAGATATCCACCGAGCAGAACTATAACCTGCTGGATGGCCGCATCAACAACGAGCCCGCGCCCCACGCCGATCTCACCGATGGGCAGACCCATGAGGAGATCGCGGAGCTGGCTCCTGAAACGCTGCCTGATCCCGAAGGGAGGCCATCCCTGCTGGAGCAGCTTGCGCAGTTGAAGGAGCATCCTCCTGTGCACACATCACCGAATCACTCCGGCCATGACGGCCACGAACGATAATTATCGCACATACACACCGCATCCCACTGTTTGCTGACAGTGGGATGCTTGCTTTTTAAGGAGGAGTTCCCCATGGAATTTACAAAGGAAGAGCTTGCGGTCATGCGGCCTTTTGACGGCTCCTGCCGCGCTACGCTGCTCTGGGAGCTGCGGCAATCTCTGCCCGATGTTTATCAGCCGGATGTGAAGCGGGCGATGAAGAGCGCCATCGGCAAGCTGGCTGCCATGAACGATGATGAGTTTGACGCCCAGGGCTTGGACACGGATTTCTATCACTATGACATGGAGGATTATGAGTAATGAGCGATATGCACAGGGAACAGGAATCGCCAATCCGGGCATGGTTGTCCTACTATATCGACGGCGCCATGACCGGTGCGTGGCAAAACTTCCCCATCACCCGAGAAGAGCTTGAGGGCAACCTCGGCGGTGTGGGCGTGCCGCCTGATAAAATCACGGAGATGCTGGATACGGTATATGAGACGGTCATTGAGGATTTGGATCGGCGACTGCCCCGCACCCCCGATTTGGATGAGCTGAATTATCTCGCCGCACGTATAGAGAGGATGTCGGAACACGAGCAGCTTGTCTTTGGGGCTGCGGTGGAAGCCAATATTCACTGCGGCTCTCTGACAGAGCTGATTAACCTGACATTTAATCCGAATCAGTATGAGCTGTACCCCGGCGATTTCTCCGAGAAGGAGTTTGGCGGCATCATGCTTGAAATGCACACCAACGATTACACGGAGGTTCTGGAACGCTTGCGTAACTCAGACGATCCGCTGGAGCATCATTTCGCCGACTATGTGGAGCGGCTGGAGGCCAGTGTTGATCTGGTGAAATACGGCAGGCTGGCGCGCGAGGCAGAGGATGGCGTTCTCTCGTCCAATGGCTATCTGTTGCCAATGGTAGATGTCCCTGCACAAATATATTCCGGCAAACAGGACATTCCTGCGGAGTACAGATTGACTGACGTGACAGAGCCGGAGCGCAAGCCATCCCTGCTGGCCGCGCTGAAAGCCGCCAAGGCCGAGAGCCGCGCCGCCGATACCGCCCGCCTAGATACACCGGAGAAAAAAGCGCCCTTCGGGCCGGAGCTGTAGGGATGGGCGCCAAGCGCAATGTCATGCTGGCGATCCGTGTCACCGAGGAGGAACGCCGGCAAATCGCGCGCCGCATGGAGCAGGCCGGAGTGCGCTCCCTCCGGGCCTTTGTGTTAAAAATGGCAGTGGATGGCTACATTGTCAACCTCGATCTGTCCGATGTGCATGAGATGGTGTCGCTGCTGCGGCGCAGCTCCAATAACCTCAACCAGATCGCCAAGCGCGTCAACGAGACCCGCAGCATCTATGAGGCCGATATACAGGATCTGCGGGAGCATTATGATAAGCTGTGGGAGCAGGCAAACCGCATCCTTAAAGGGCTGGCGAAGCTGTGAGGGCGGCTTGCAGCCGCTCCGTCAGGCCGGTGTTCCGCTTGGTGACCGTGTTGTTGCGCACGGCGTAGCCAATGGCCTTTTTCGTCCCTACCAGCACCAGGGCCTTCTTGGCCCTGGTGACTCCGGTGTACAGCAGATTCCGCTGGAGCATCATAAAATGCTGCATGGTGAAGGGGATCACTACCACCGGGTACTCGCTGCCCTGGGCCTTGTGGATGGTGGTGGCATAGGCCAGCACCAGCTCATCCAGCTCGGAAACATCGTACACAACCGGGTTGCCGTCAAACAGCACGGTCAGCTCGCGTTCCTCCAGATCCACCGCGTCCACCTGCCCGATGTCGCCGTTGAACACCTCTTTATCGTAGTTATTCTTGAGCTGCATCACCTTGTCGCCCAGCCGATATTCTATCCCGCCCCGGCGCAGGCAGATGGCCCCAGGATTCAGGGCTTCCTGCAACAGTGCGTTGAGATTTGCCGCGCCGGTTTCCCCACGCTGCATGGGGCTGAGCACCTGAATGCCCTGCGTCGGGCTGACCTTGTAATATCCCGGCAGACGCTTGGCGCACAGCTCGCAGATCAGGGACGGGATATTCTGCGGATCTTCTTCCTCGATGAAGAAGAAGTCGGACCGTTTCCCGCCCCGCAGCACCGGGAACTCACCTTTGTTGATCCTGTGGGCGTTCATGATGATGTTGGAGGTCTGGGCCTGCCGGTAGATGGTGGTCAGCTTCACCACGGGCACCACGCCGGAGGCGATGATGTCCAACAGCACATTCCCCGCGCCAACCGAGGGAAGCTGGTCGGAGTCTCCGACCAGGATGAGCTTCATGGTATCCGGCACGGCTTTGAGCAGATTGTACATGAGGATGACATCGATCATGCTGGATTCGTCCACCAGCAGCACATCGCCCTCCAGCGGGTTGTCAGCGTTGCGCTCGTAGCCGCCCGCCGGGCTGAAGCCCAGCAGGCGATGGATGGTCTTGGCTTCCATGCCGGTGGCCTCCGATAGCCGCTTGGCGGCGCGACCGGTGGGCGCTGCCAACAGGATATCGCAGCCCTGCGCGGTCAGGAGCGTGATAATCCCTCTGGTTGTGGTGGTCTTTCCGGTGCCGGGGCCGCCGGTCAGCACCATGACCTTGGAGGACAGAGCTGTTTTGATGGCATCCCGCTGGATCTCATCGTATTGGATGCCGGATTCCCGCTCCGCTTCGGCAATTTGCTGATTCCAGTCTGCATCTGCGGCGGAGACCGCCCCACCCATGATGGCCTGAAACCGCTCCGCAACGCCCTTTTCGCTGAAATAGAAGGGCATGAGGTACAAGTTGTCGGGCGCTTCGCAGTGGAGATCGTTCTCCCGCAGCATCTGGTCTATTGTTTGGGAGAGCTTCTCCTTGTCGATCTCCAGCATGGCGACCGCCTTTTCCAGCAGTTCCTCCCGTGGCGCGTAGCAGTGACCGTTGTTGGCGAACTCGTTCAGCACATACAGCAGCCCGCTCCGGCAGCGGAAGTAGCCGTCCTTCTCAAAGCCCATCTTCATGGCAATGCCGTCTGCTGTCTTGAAGCCAATGCCCCAGATATCATCGGCCAGGCGATAGGGGTTCTCCTTCACTACCTCGATGCTTTTCTCTGCGTAGGTCTTGAATATTTTGACCGCGTGGGTGGTGCTGACCTTGTGTTCCTGCAAAAAGAGCATGATGTTTTTGACTTCCTTCTGGTCATCCCACGCCTTTTTGATGGCGGCGACCCGCCGCTTTCCGATGCCGCCCACCTCAATCAGCTTGTCCGGCGTTTGCTCGATGACATCGAGGGTATCCGTACCGAACTTCTCCACGATGCGCCGGGCGAACTTGGGCCCGATGCCCTTGATCATCCCGCTGCCCAGATACCGCTCAATCCCCATGACGGTGGCGGGCAGCTTTTCCTCCCACGCCGATGCCGCAAACTGGCGGCCATACTTGGCATCCACCTTCCACTCGCCGGACAGCAGCAGTACGGAGCCCATATTGACCGCCGCCATGCTGCCCACCACGGTAACGAGATCGAGGAAGCCCTTGGCCCGCACCTTTAGCACGCTGTAGCCGTTGTCCTCGTTTTGGTAGGTGATCCGCTCCACCACACAGCGCAAACGCTCCATACCGCCTCCCCCTTTCCGAGTGATGCTGAAATAATTATACCGAAAACGTGTGGGAACCGCAATGATGAACCGATAACAGGCACACCGCACAAGCCACAGAATATCCTCCTGCTTTTCTGCATGAATTTTGCCCAAATCCCCTTATCATTTCCCCATTCCGACAGGAATGTATGGTATACTAAAGCTCACCGGAATGGGGGTGAACATATGGAATTTATACTGGACAGCCAAATCCCGGAGGAGCTGGCCGCACTTTCAATTAACGATCTGAACCTGACGCCCAAGGCTCACGCCGCCCTGCGAAACGCTCGCATCACCACGGTCGGCGCTATCCTTGAAACGGAGCGGGGCAAGGGCCTGCTGCGGGTTCGGAATCTGGGCAAGGCGCAGTACGAGGACATCCTGAGCGTTTTGCGGGAGCTGTGCATGCCCGAAGCCGAGGGCCTCGTTTACTCAGAGGAATCCGAACTGGACATGGCGGCACCTGAGCTTCCTTGCAAAAATGTACAGCCGCCGCCCACGCCTACGCCTGTATCTACAGCGGCGGACAAGCCCTTGCCCAAAACGGTAGTGTTTGTCGATTACGAAAGCTGGTACATTGCGCTTTGGGAAATCCACCGGCGCAGGCCCAACATTCAGGCGTGGTTCGATGATCTCCGAAAGCGGGGCCAGCTTTTGGAGGTAACCTTTTTTGGAGACTTTTCGGATACTGGAGGAATGCGTGACGAGATCAATTATATAAGACGATTTACAAACCGAATTATTGAAACGAAGAACATAAGCGAGCACTCGAAAAAAAGCTTTACCGATTTTATTATGCTGGATAATATTTACCAGAAGGTCATTGCCTCGCCGGAGATCGAGCAGATTGTCCTATTTACCGGAGACGGCGATTTTTGCAGTGTTGCTTCCTACCTGCGCAATTTCTGCGGGAAGGTGGTTGGTGTCTACGGTGTGGACGATGCTCTCAGCAGCCAGCTGGAGGCCATCTCTGACTGGTGCGTTCGGCTTCCCTTCGGCAACGAGCCGTACCAGGAATGCCGGGCGGCGATTCTGAGCAATCTGAAATATGCCGAGGCCCACACAAAAAGCGCCACCTTCCGGCCAACGGTGCGGCTGGTGGCGGAGCACTACAATCTGCCGGAGGACGCCGTGGAGGCGGAGCTGCGACTGTTGATCGATGAGGGCATCATTTACACTGTGCCGGAGCGCAGCCGCAGGGATTACACGATTATGCTCAATGTGTTGAAGGTGCAATGGGATAAGGTGGATACGATAACAATGTAAACCGAGGATGATGGGCGGCAGAGATGCCGCCCATCTTTTTACGAGCGGCGGCTTCGCAAGCACACACCGCATATGTGATAAATCAGTGCCTGTAGATTCTACACAAACGGCCTTGTAATCAGCTTTGCAACGAGTTATACTACAAGCGTAAGCAAGAGGTTGCCTGCAAGGAGGTTATGATGATGCGGTTTTTGTTAAAGGTGCTCACGCTGCCGGTGACGGTGGCACTGTCCATATCGGTGCTGGCGCTGTCCTTCCTGGTGTCCTGCGCGGGATCGGCGCTGAAGCTTCTGTGCTTCCCGGCATTCCTGCTGGGTGCGGGAATCGCCATCATGACCGATCCAGTGGCGGGCGGGTTGATTCTGGCCGGAGCATTCCTCATCAGCCCCTTTGGATTGCCGTTGGTAGCCGAGTGGCTGCTGGATCGGATGGCCGACCTGAATTTCGCGTTGCGGGAGTTTATTGTAAGCTGAGAGAATAGATACACGGCGGCGGGAGCAATCCCGCCGCTATTTTTATTGGATGGGGGTGTTTTTGTTGGCGGCTACCTGGATGAGAACCCTGCATGTGAACAAGGGCAAAACCATCGCCCAGACCATCACGGATCGCACCGACTATGCGGAAAACCCGGAAAAGACAAGCAAGGGGGAGCTGATTATCGGGTACCAATGCGATCCCCTGACAGTTGACGCCGAGTTTCTTCTCAGCAAACGGCAGTACAAGCACATCACCGGCCGGGATCAGGGCCGCCGCGATGTGCTGGCCTATCACATCCGGCAGAGTTTCAAGCCCGGTGAGATCGATCCCGAGCACGCAGGCCGCGTTGGGCAGGAGCTGGCAATGCGCTTCACCAAGGGGCGCCATGCGTTTATCGTTGCCACACACATTGACCGCGCCCACATCCATAACCACATCGTGTTCAACTCCACCTCGCTGGATTGCACTCGCAAGTTTGAGGATTTCAAAGGCTCGGCCTGGGCGGTGCGGCGGCTCTCCGACCAGATCTGTCTGGAGCACGGCCTGTCGGTGATCGAAAATCCCCAGCCCCGCCGTGGCCGGCATTACGGTACATGGCTCGGTGATGATCGCAAGCCCAGCTACCGGGAACTGCTTCGTCAGGCCATTGATTCCGCACTGGAACAGAAGCCCGCTGATCTGGATGCGTTCCTTGCTGCCATGAAGGCGGCTGGGTACAAGATCAAGCACGGCAAGCACCTTGCGTTCAAGGCTGCGGATCAAAAGAATTTCACCCGGCTCCGATCCCTGGGCGATGGGTATTCCGAACAGGATATCTGGGATTGCATTTCCGGGAAACGGCCGCGCACAACTTCTTCTCCGCAGGTGGATTCCTCCATTCGTCCGAACCTGCTCATCGACATTCAGGCTCGGATTCAAGCTGGGAAAGGCCCCGGTTACGAGCGGTGGGGAAAGCTGCATAATTTGAAGGAGATGGCCCGCACCCTCATTTTTCTGGAGGAGAACCATCTCACGGATTATGCCGCGCTGGAACACGAAGCCGTCGCCGCTGCCGCGTCTTTTCGTGACCTCTCCGCGCAGATTAAGGCTGCCGAGGCTCGCATGACTGAGGTGAACGATTTGCAGAAACATATCGGCAATTACAATCGGACGCGGGATATCTACCGGCAGTACAAAGCCGCCAAGTTCAGCCGTGCGTTCCGCAGTGAGCACGAGGGCGCGATCCTGTTGCACCTGACAGCCAAGAAAGCCTTTGACGCTCTTGGCGTGGAGAAGCTCCCCACCATCAAATCGCTGCAAACGGAATATGGGAAGCTGATGGCCGAAAAAAAGCGCCTGTACCGGGATTACCGGCAGGCGCGGGATCGTATGCGGTCACTGCAAACAGCTAAGGCAAACACAGACAGTATTCTGCGTGCCATCCCGGCATCGGAGCTGGAGCAGCAGCGATAACACAGGTATGTTTTCCCATGTACTATAAAGCCCCTTGACAATACGCAACCTATTGCATATAATTAGCGCAATAGGTTGCGTATTTTGGAGGGTAATTATGAAAGTACCGGAGAATAATCAATATGTGCTGTTCGGCGGCAGCTTTGTGCTGGCAAACAAGATGCAGCTGGTTGCGGATCGAACGGTTACAGGGCTTTCCACAAAGCAATGGTTCCTGCTGCGTTCGCTGTTTGATATGCCGGAGGAACCCGCGCCCACTATTACCTCCCTCGCAAAAGAAACCGATACCTCCCGGCAGAATGTCACAAAAATGTTGGAGGTTTTGCAGCGGCAGGGCTGCGTGACATTGGGGGATAACCCTCATGACCATCGCAGCCGAACCATAGAGATGACAGACCACGGACTGCGGCTATTGGGCACCATGGCGAAGCAGTCAGAAGGCTTCTTCAAGGATTTATTTTCTGGGATCAGTGATGAGCAGTGTGCTGTTGCAGCTCAGGTCGCTATAAAAATGATAGAAAATCTAAGCAGGATGCAGGAGGACTTAGTTTGAAAATACGAAAATGGAAAATTGCCATTACAGCTGTTGCGGTCATTATTGTGTTCATGGCAGTCGGCGTTTTCTTCAGCCTGCCGAAGCCTGTTGCGTCAAGTGATTCTGCCTATGACCTCACACAGCTTGCCGATGGCACATACACCGGAAGTTGTGACAACGGCATGGTCAAGGTGCAGGTTGCCGTGGAGGTTCGGGATCATTCCATTGCTGATGTGCGAATTACCGAGCATGACAATGGCCGCGGCGCTCCCGCCGAAGCAATTACCGGAGAGGTCATTCGTCAGCAAAGCGTGGAGGTTGATGCAGTGTCGGGTGCGACCTTTAGCTCGAAAACCATTTTGAAGGCCATTGAAAATGCCTTGTCAGAAATGGGAGAATGATATGAAAGCTGTCGTGATCTACACCTCTAAATATGGAACAACAGAACAATATGCCCGGTGGATTGCCGAGGAGCTTGACGCGCCACTGTGTGAGGCATCAAGCGTCAAGCCCTCCAGCTTGATGGATTATGATGTTGTGATATACGGCGGCGGCTTGTACGCAGGCGGAATTATTGGCTCGAAGCTCGTGGCAAAAAATCCGTGCAAAGCGCTCATCGTGTTCACAGTTGGGCTTGCGACACCTGAAACAACAGATTATTCAGAGATACTGAAAAGAGCTTTTACACGCGAGCAACTGTCTGCCATGAAGCTGTTTCACTTTCAGGGTGGCATTGATTATGGAATGCTGGGAGTAGTTTATAAGGCGATGATGGCCGTTATGAAAAAGCAGATCATGAAAATCCCTCCCACCGAACGCTCAAGCGATGACCGCGAGCTGCTTGAGACATATGGCGGCAAGGTCGACTTTACAAACAGGGCGACAATCAAACCTCTCGTTGATTATGTTCGCTCTCTAAAAACAACATGGCCTCAGTGAAGTGAGGCCATGTTGTTTTTGATTCGGATCGTCATCAGCGGTAGGCTACCTGTTCCCCCGCCTCGGCCAGTGGATGATGTCAACAGGCGTGCAGTCAAGCGCTTCGCAGATTTCATTGAGATCCGTCAGGCTGAAATCCTTTGCGCTGCCA
>JAJDGX010000010.1 GCA_030265885.1 Ruminococcaceae bacterium OttesenSCG-928-L11
CCCCTTGTTTTGATAACTGTTGCAAACTACATTGACATAGAAAAACCGAGGTCTTGTTCAGCCTCGGCCAGTTCCATTTCTTCTGTTTCTGTTGATATTGGAGCCGATTGCTCCTGCTGTGGTACAGGCTCCGCCGCCTGCTGTTCCCGCCGCTGCGCGAGGCGTTCTTTCTGCCGTTCGGCCTGGGCGGGGTCCTTCCAGGCGATGCCGCCCTCCAGATGCTCCAGCAGATGCCCGCGGGCAGTCTTGAATTCATCGCCGATCATCCCGAGCCGAAGAAGCCAGGTGCGGAAGGTGTACTTCTCGTTGGTGGAGACCGTTTTCTGGCGGCTGGCTGACTTCTGTGAGAGAGCCTGATTGCTGATGGCGAGGCACAGCTGGATGTACGCCTTGATCTTGCCGGCATGGGTTGTGCCATTGAACAGCCGGAACTCAACCGTGCCCTTCTGAAATACCGAATGAAGGTTGAGGCAGTGGTATCGGCTGCTGTGGTAGTGCTCATGGCTTCCGTCCCGGCCGTCATACCAGATCCGCTGGACTTCATCCAGTGAGCGGGGCCGCCTGCGGTTGAGCTCCTCCAGGAAGCGGTTGTCCACCTTCTGGCAGTAGTTGTGCTCCCGATCCACATCTACTTGCAACGCCTTGTAGATCAAATCCTCCTTGGAGGCCATGATGTTGGTGAGATTGCGCAGCTTCTGCGCATCGTAGGGCGCCGCGTTAATATGAACGTGAATGCCGCAACTGTCGTTGGCCAGCGCCCCCGCTCCGCGCAGCTTGCGAATAAGCTCCTGAATGGTGGGGATATCATCGTAGACACAGATGGGGCTGACAAGCTCAACTGCCTCAGCCTCCCGGCCATGTCTGCTTTCGGTGTCAATACTGGAATCGCTGACAAAATTCCACTTGCGGCCCTGTTGGTCGGTGGCCGACCATGCTCTGTAGCCGCCGCCCTCGTATCGCGCGGTGGTACCGAAATACTCCGCGGCAATCTCCGCCGCCCTCTGGCGGGTCAGACCAGTCAACTCAATCTCGATGCCAAAATTCTGATCCCGCATCAGTTGCCGCCCGCGTTCCCAAACAGTTCCCTTTTGAACAGCGGGGCCTCCACCACCAGGTTATACCGCTCATTACCGCACTTGTAGAGGCAGACGCCCCGCTGCGGGTAGCGGATCAGGTCGTACTCCGATTGCTCCAACTGGAGGGAATCCATGTAAAACTTGGCGTCGATATTGCCTGCATTGAACAGGAAAGCATGGGTGGGGATGCTGAACAGGGGTTTTGTAAACTCCCGAACGCCATCAATATTGAAGTCCTCCAGATTCTGCGAAGCCAGCAGCACAGCCGAATTCTTCTTTCTGACACGTTTCATGCAGTTGCGGATATATTCGATTGCAACAGGGTTTGTGAGGAACAGGTAGAGCTCATCAATGGTGGCAGCGGTGTTGCCGTTGGTAAGCAGGGCATCAGACATATACGAGAGCACATTGAACAGCAGGGCGTTCTTAATGTTCCGGCTGGCCTGCAGCAGCCCTTTCACGCCGAAGGTCAAAAACCAATTTGAAGAGATGTTGGTGTGGCCGTTGAAGAACTTGCTCTCCGCGCCCAAACACATGGAGTGCAGTCCCAGGCAGATTTCCCGCAGGCTCTCGGCGGTGAACAACTGGCGCCCCCGCTCATCGAAATCTTTGTATTCCTGCTCGATGAGAGTATACAGGTCGGAGAGGATCGGGTAATCGGTGGGCCGCATAGCGCGGAAATCGGTGGCGTCGCTGATGCCAAAGCTGCGGTACAGCTTTTCCAGCATCAGTTCGATGGTGTCGGTCTGGGCATCGGTGAAGTCCTTGTAGCTGCGGAAAAAATCCCGCAGGAAGCTGATGTGCTGGCTCAGCTTGGAGCCTTGGCGAAAAGCGCGGGGCGCTTCGGTGTCATCCGGCGAGCCCTGCTCATCCCAGGTTTTCGGCTCCAGCACATTAATGATATACTCGCCGCTCATGAGGTCGATGAAACAGCCGCCCAGGTTGCGGGTGAGGTCAACGTACTCCATTTCGGGATCGAGGCAGATCACGCTTTTGCCGCTCTGGAGCAGATTGCACAGGATCAGCTTGAGCAGAAAGCTCTTGCCCTGGCCGCTGTTGCCCAGGATGAGGATGTTGGCATTGGTCTTGTCCTGGGCGCGACGCTCGAAGTCCACGATGATGTGGCTGCCGAATTTGTCGTGGCCCAGGCAGAAGCCGTGGGGATCGGTCTTGCCGGAATAGCAGAATGGGAACAAATTCGCCACCGAAGAGGTGGGCAGCACCCGCTCAAACTGGCTCCCGAACACGTTCCAGCCCGAGGGCATGACAGCGGTTAGCCCCTCCTGTTGGCAGAGATTCAGCTTGTCGATGTTGAGCTTGGCGCAGTTGAGCTCGGCCAACACAACGGTCTGGAGCTCCTTCAGCTTGTCGAGGTTGGAGGCAACGAGCTCAATGTACACAGCTGCATGCAGGAACGGCTCTCTGTTGCGGTGCCGCTGGCGGATGAGGCTCGCCATATCCTGCAAATTTTCATCGGCGGTAACAGCGGCCTGCATGTCGTTTGTGCCGCGTTCCATGCGGTTTTTCTTGTCTGCCAGATTGATGATTTTGCGTTCCTCGGCGGGGGTGACCACCCGCGTGTATATGTGCAGCGTGACGCCCGCCTTCTCACCCAGGTGCTGGAGGATGGCCTGCTCGGTGGTGCTGGTGGGGTACTCCCGCAGCGCCCAGCAGCAGCGGAAGGTGTTGCCGCAGATGAAGTAGTCCGGCTCAAATTTGACGACATTGGGGGCGATCATGTCCAGAAAGCTCTGGACGAGAGCCTCGTCCTCCCGCTTGTCGAGGGCTTTGGTGTTGGTTTTGCTATGTGGTTTGGGCTTGGGCTTTCGTTTTGCTATCAATCATTTCCCTCCTTTGACTTTGGTGTGGAAATGCGAAAACCCGCCGGGTAATCGGCGAGCGATGTATGGATGAAAAGCTGACAGATATAGGGTTGGTGTGGTATAATTTTAATCAAGCTTTGGGATACGAGACGGAAAAGGAGAAATTGCAATGAGTAAAGTCATTCATTTTGAAGTTCACGCTGATGATATCGAACGCGCAAAAAGCTTTTATGCAAATGTATTTGGTTGGCAGTATCAGGATTACAGCGACTACGTTGGCGCACCATATTTTGGAGTAATTGCGGGTGAGGAAAGTGAACCGGGGGCAAATGGCGCAATAACCTTGCGGGGCGCTACCCGTCCGGCTCTGGCGCAAGGGCTTAATTCGTTTTGCTGCACAATAGGTGTTGAGGATTATGACAAAACACATGATGTGATTATTGCGAATGGCGGTATTGTTGCGCTGCCCAAAGCCGCTCTGCCCGGTATGGCGTGGCAAGGTTATTATGTTGACACAGAGGGCAACACATTTGGCATTCATCAACCCGATGAAAACGCGAAATAAGCATAAAACGACCAAACAGCGGATGCCAACATAGCATCCGCTGTTCCGATTGCGCTATATTTCTACTCGGCAGTGTTGGCCTCGCCGGGGTCGACGGGAGCCGCTTCATCCATCATGCGCCGCATGGCGGTGATGCCGAAATCCTTGAGCTTCATCTTGTGGGCGCGGATGTAATCCTGCACCTCCGTAAAAAATTCCTCGCTGACCTGGAAGGCCAGAGTCCGTTTGTTCCCGCTCATGCTTTTTTCATCCCCTCTGTCAAAATAATATTGCAGCACCGCTTCGATAAACTGTGACATGGTCTGCTCGCTTGCTTCCGTTTCCTGCTTCGCCCTGCTGTGCAGGGACGCCGCCACCTTGACCGTGATTCCGCGCGTTTCTTCCATCGGCTTTCTCCTTTCCGCTGACAGTAACGCAATCATAAAGGAATTTGATGTTCAAAGCTATCACCAAATGAACCAATGATAATGGCGGTTATTTGACATGTAGATTGCTGTTTTCCGGCTGTTCCATCACGGTGATCCACCGCTCGCCGTCAAAGTCCTCGAAGTGTTCTGTGGTGACATTTTGCTCAAAATAGATGGCAAGCAGGCGCTTGATGTCCTCGCCATCGGCGCGGCGCACCTTGAAGCCCTGCTCCGAGAGCAGCTTCTCGATCCTGCCGAGATAGGGGAAGACCTCCTGCTTCTTCTGATCCCGCAGCCGCACAATGATAAGAAATTCCCGCGTGGTCGCCATCTGCACCTGGATGCGGTCGAGGTGACGGTTTTCCTGTTCCAGTAAGGAGCGGATTTCAGGAATGTCCTCGTTCATGGCGCGCTCCCGCAGAAACCGCTTGTTGTTCTCAAAGCTCTCGCGGGAATCGAGGCAAAGCATCTCCACCTCGGCAAAGCCCTTGAGGACATTCATCAGCGAGTAGATTCGCGCCGCAAGGCTCTCACTGGACAAAACGGAGATATTGGTCGGCTGCACGAGGAAATATACAATCTCTCCGCCGCGGATACTGTGCAGGCTGTAATCGCCGATCCGCTCCACATTCATCAGCCGGCGGGTTGGTTTTTGTTTTTTCTGGAGATTACTCCAGAGGTCCGCGAGGGACATTCGCCACACCTCCATCGGAATTGTTGCTGTCGCAGCAGAAAGAATCTGCAGGCATTCGTGATAAAGTCCATGATGCTGTAGTCCTCGAAGCGAATCGTCAGAAAGGCGTAAACCGCTACGAACACAGCGGGCGGGGTGAAGCCCAGCTGAGTGATGCTCAGCACAGCAAGTATCGCCGCGCCAACGAGGATCGCCAGGTCGCGGAGCTCCCACAGCCACATCATCGGCTTGGCCCGCAGATTTGAAGGGTAAATATACATTTATGGTTCACCATCTTTCGCCTGGGATAAAAAATACGCGATTCCGCGCAGGATATATTCCACACAGGAAACCACAACAGAATTGCCGAGGGCCTTATATCTTTTTGAGTCGGAGGAGCCGGGAATGTCCGTCCAGCCATCGGGGAAATCCATGAGGCGCTCGCATTCCAGCGGGGTCAGCCTGCGGATGAGATTCCTGATCCGAACAGGGTGCAGGGTGTTCAGAGAATATCCTCCACTGGGATGCGCCTGCAGGGTTCCGCACAAATCGCCATTTTCGCTGCCGCTTCTGCAGTCAAGGCCGGCCACATCACACACCAGATCAGTCGCGTCCTTGCATTGCCGCGCCGCCTGGGTGGAGGCCACATCGTTTTCCCTGTACACATCGCTGCGCTGCTGTGAGTAGACCGCGTGCCGATCCGTGGAGGTCAAGGTCGGGCTGATCTCTGTCTGGATGCCGAGCCCGTTGCCACCGTTGTGAGGCTGGCGGTCTATGGCTGTGCCGGATATGGCGTAGGTTTCTGCCTCTTGGAGATCAAGAGCGAGCGGCAGATTATTTCCACCTGTATCATATCGAGCTGTTACCGTTGGCGCCACATCATGAGGGCCAGTATATCGGCTGTCTATGCCATGATTCTCGAACAAGACCGGCTGATTGTTCCCGGAGGTTCCCGCCGCGGATGTGATGGTCGGACATAAATCCTCGCAGATTTCAGCTCCACCCTGCTGGCTGCCCATCACAATTGGTGGGTGGCCATCCATTTGGGAGCGAAGCGTACCGCAGATATCCTCCGAGACATCCATACACTGTCCACCCTGGTCGTTCAGACACAGCACGGATGGAGTCATGTTCGTGCCGCTGGTTGCGGCCTTGAGGGTTGGCGCTACTTCCTCGGCATATCCGGTTCCGCCTGCTTTCGCGCCCTGTCCCGCAGAAAAGGCGGCGACAAAAGTTTGCTGCTTCATCCCCGGTTGCGCACAAAGCGCCGCCGAAACATTATGCAGATCACGCACCTCGTCACGCTGGTTGCAGGCGAAGGCTACCGCTCCGCCTGCATCTTCAGCGCCTGCTCCAGAATTGGCGGGAGCATTTTGCCCCGCTTCTTCGCGCGGCGTAAAATGCCCAAGCAGGCTGTCCTGCTTAAATAGTACCGAGGGTGCGGTGTGGCCTCTAAAATCCGCGACAAGAAAGATTCTTTTGCGCCGCTGTGGGACAAACCAGTACCTAGCGTCCACCACTCGCCAGGCAACGGAGAATTCTTCTCCCAGCACGGCCCCAGCAGATTCCCACCTCCCGCCCGGAGGTCGAGGAACAGAAAATCCGCCTGCTGCAACTGAGCAGACTTCCTCGAGAACGATGCGGAAGTCCTCGCCGTGCTCCGCGCCCGAGCTGAGTGCGCCGGGAACATTTTCCCAGATGAGGTATCTTGGCCGAACAGACTGACCTGTCCGTCGGCGTTTTCTGTCAGCATCTCTCAACTCCTTTACCAATCGGATTTGCTCGAAGAACAACCCCGACCGCTCTCCGGCAAGCCCTGCCCGTCGCCCCGCCTGGGAGACATCCTGACAGGGTGAGCCCCCGCAAAGAATGTCCACAGGCGGCAGATCGGAGCCTTTTAATTTCGTGATATCCCCGACATGAGCCATCTCAGGGAACCGGATCTTCGTGACAGCGATGGGGAATTTCTCAATCTCGCTGGCCCACAGGGTTTTGATGCCATACCGCTCCCCGGCCAGCGGAAAGCCGCCAATTCCGTCAAATAAGCTCGCCATCGTTATTGGTATATCGCATCCCCCCGTTGCTACTATTTTCTAATTCCTATTTGCTAACAACTACTTGACCACCGCCGCCACGGTTTTGGTCAGATTGATCACCGATTGGGTGGTGTAGATGGCCCCGGCAATATTAGCTCTTGTTCCTGTTTCCAGCCCGAACTGGTTGGCCACGCGGGGAATTTCGGTGGCAGACAGCATGATGCCGAGGCCGAGGAGCTTGTGATCCCGCATCACCAGCAACCCGACTATCAGCAGGGTGGCTTGGAGAAATGCTGTCAGGCACAGCCCAATCACCTGCTTGCACCAACCCATGAAGCCGTCCACATAGCCTCGGGGAACACTGAACAGGAACAGGCTGCCCACCGCGATCTGAATTACCATAATGCCGCCGCGCTTGAGATTGGCAAAGAATATCTTAATCACGGCATACCCCATCATAATCACCACAAATATGTTTACAATGGGATTTGCGTTGAGGGCGGCATTGTTGATGGTTTGCAAAACCTCGGCGGCAGTATCGCCGAAGCCGGTGTGGACGCTGATGCCGGCAAGATCGGAGGCAAAGGTCGCCTGCAGGCTGATACAGAACTGATAGAGCCGGATTGGGACGATGTTGAACAGATTCACGGCAAAGAAGCCTTTTAGCACGTTGAGGCAAACGCCTTTGATGTCACCGCGCCCGTTCTGCGCTTCAATCGCGCACTCAAAGCCCGCGACCACAATGCCGGTAATATAGAGCGCCCAGGCAAAGTTGCCGAAGAACGCTGTCACGGCCTCCACCCAGGGAAGGTCAAAGAGCTCGGCGCCCATCTGACCCATGAGCGCGAAAAAGTCGCCGAGAAAGCCCACGACTGCATTGTAAAGCCAGTCTATGATCTGATCCAGCACCAGCGACGCGAGAAAATCCCATACAAACAAGCGGGTATCACCTTCTTTCTTTTTCTGGATATGGGAAAGCGGCAGCCATAATTGACTGCCGCCCTATTGTGAAATATGGATTTTTATGTAGGGGCATGGTATGATTTGACTATAATTTAAATTGCTTGTTGAGGTGAGCTATGTATATACCAACGGAGGATGCATTCTTAGACATGTCCCCTGAAGAATTTGAAAGGTATGCCTTGCTGGTACTGCAACAACAGGTGCGCGGAATGGAGCATTGTCGGTTTGAACACAACAAAATCATTGAAGTTAGCGATGGAAATTATCAAATCGATGGATATATCGAGTTTGACCTGATGGGGGTTACATATAAAACTCTGGTTGAATGCAAACATTATAAAAGTAGTATTTCGCGTGAAAAGGTACAAGTATTATATGATAAGTTAAGGGCCTGTGGTGCGCAAAAAGGCATTTTAATTTCATCTTCCAATTTTCAATCAGGCGCGATAACATATGCTACACAACATGGGATTGCTCTTGTGCAGCTGACCGAGAGCAGCAATCAATACTTTACTAAGTCGATGTATGATACCTCGAAGTATCATCGATCAAATTATGGCGCTGCTCCATACATCGGGATCATGCAAACGAGTGTAAAAGAAGGAGTAATAAGCAGTTCATATTTGTCATCAGATTATTTGAGACTAAAGGAGTTTCTAGAAGAAACGCATTGATTATACCTTACATATGCACGAGATAATCAGAGCAAAGATACAACGATCCCTGCCCTGATATTCTATCTTAGCTGCGTTACATCCCCAAAATTGTCCAGAGGTAGGTCGGGGCGGTTAGGGTGAAGATGAGGCAGGCAAACAAAATGGCGGGACCCACGATTTCAAACTGCCCATGTTTGCGATATTCAAAATATGAGCCGCCTAACTTCACAAAGAAAAATACAGCCAGAACAAGGTCTAGCACAGGGAACACTACATTGTTGACCACGTTCTTCACTTCGGTTTTCGCTGAGTTCCAAGTGCCCTCAATCGCGCCCGACACATTGCCTGCTGCGGCGAAGGCAGGAACACAGAGCAGCGATGCCACAACGATCATCACAAGCGCGGCGGCACACACTTTCGTAAATTTGCGCAAATAAGTTTCCTCCTTTAGCGGGGTCGCCTCAGTGCGGCCCCGCTCCACGTTTTACTGTAAAGCTTCGCAGGCTTCCCGGTATGCGATTACCAGCGCGTCGTTGATCTCGGCGGAGAATTCAGCTGTCACGGGGAAGCAATAATCCCGATAGCTGCCGTTGCGGTCCACATAGCTGGGCATAGCGGCGAAGAGACCGCGCGCGCCCTCAATCAAGCGGACATTGTGGACCACAAACACGCCGTCCAGCACGATCTCCGCAACCGCCTTGAGTCTGCCCGAACCGGGCAGAATCCTATGGATTTTCGCTGTCACTCTCATCATTTTCTTCTTCCTTCCTGTAGATGTATGTGCCGGAATCCGGTACCAGCCCATGCTCCCCGGCGCTTGTGCCGAAGGTGTCAAAGGCAAGCTCGTACGCTTCGCGACTGTAGGCTTTTGGCAGAAATTTCACCGAGGCCACACCATCCCGAAAACTAATGAGACCCGCGCTCTTGCCGGTTTCCTCATCCGCCCACATATAATCGAAGCACGGAATTTTGAACACCAGCGATAGCTTTCGCATGAGCTCGCGGACATCGCTGTCCTCGGTGAAGAACAGAATGGTGTCGCCGCCATCATATTCCTCCGTGCTGCGCTCGGGGAACAAAGCGTTCCGGGCGCAGCCCCAATGGGCGAGGCACCACCGCTTCCAGCAGTGCTCGGCGCCGTAGCGTTTCTCGGCCTCCGGCGAGAGTTCGCCCTGGAAAATCCACGGCGGCATCGGCTCAATCTTGTTAAAGTCAATGCTGCCGATACCAGTTGCATCGTTCTGGATAAAGTGCAGGGCGGCCTCTATCTCAGAAGCCGCCCCACGAATCTGCAAGTAATTTCGTATAATTGGCATGGCATCACCATCCCGTTTTCGGAAGATCGCCTTTCGGCTTGCCCAGCACCACTGTCACCCAAGTGTCCCGCGTCGTGACTTCCGCGTCCCCGCTGCGCCCGCCCACATCGGTCTTGTTGACAATGCGGTAGCCATCAGGCAGGGTGGCCAGAGTGTTCACCACAAAGCTGGGCGCGTCCACTTCTGAGAATCCGGGCTGTACTGTGCCAAACTCGAAGCGAATATCGGTAATGTACTCATTCGCGGCCAGCTTCAGCGCGGCGGGTGTGCAGTCCAGTGTATGGCTCTGCTTGCTGGTCAGGTTCGCCGCCATCGTTCGGTAGCCTGACTTGAGGTTGGTGCGGTAGGTCACCGAGTAGGTCAGTGATTCAGACCATGTGCCGGTGTGGATGGTTTTGAGGCGCACGGCATCGGTAGGCAGCGCATCGTGCCAATAAAACTCATCCAGCGGGACATTACTTGTGTTTGCGATCTTGCTGAAATCGTACAGCATTTCGTCGCCGGCGATCACCTCCACATTGCCGCGCTTCTCCACTGTGACAGAGATATCCGCTGGAGTGTTCAGCACCTCAAATTTGACCACATCGCCATGAACCTTTACCTCCGCGTAGAACACCTTTTCCTCAGTAAAGTAAAAATCGGGACTCTCCACCTCTTTGAGACCATAAGTGCCGAGGGGCAGATCAATGGTGGTGGCAATGCCGTGGGAGTCGGTGGTGATGGTATCAACGACATTCAAGTCCTTGTCATATACCTCAAATACCGCGCCCTCCAGAACGGCACCAGTCTTATCCTTGGTGATCGGGTTATCCGCATTGGTTTTTTTGACAATTGTGATCCTGCCGCGGATGGGCTGGTTATCCCACACCACCTCGGTGGTCTCGCCGCTTTTAAGGGTGACAGTGCGCACCTGCTCATCGAGGACATAGCCTGGCGCGGCCCTGTTTTCGCGAATTTTCACCGTCTGTTCGGCGAATTCATGCGGCAGCTCCACAAGTCCCTTATCATCGGTCAGGTACTGCCCGAGCAGGTTGCTTTTGCTATCGTAAATGAGGAATTCAGTGTTCGGGATAGGGCTGTGGTCGAGCGCGTCCCGTTTGATGATCCGCAGCGAGGCCCGACGCTGGTTAATCAGTGTAAGCGGCAGGGTCTGTCCCCAGGAGAGCAGAATTTCGTGAACGGTATCGTCGAGCTGAAACGGCTCGCCAACAGAAATCTCCTGCAGATAGTAGCGGCCCGCGTCCATTCCGGTTAAGTGGATTTGTCCCTGGGCGTTGGTGGTGTAGACTCCAATCTCCCGGTTATATTGATCCATGAATTTGTATTTTGCGCCGGGGATCGGGCTGCCCTCGGGATCATTTTTTTGCACAACGAGATGCGGGTAAGGGTGATTTGTAAGCTCAACAAGGTTCAGCTTGCCCGACTCAAGGAAAACAGTATGCCGCTCGGGATCGCGTTTGTAGCCCTCGGCAGCCGCTTCCTCAACCACCACCACCCATTTTTTCTCATGTTCGGGAGGCAGGTTGATGATCCCATCACTGTCAGTGCGAAAGCTGCCGATCCGCTTGCCATCGATCTCGGAGATGGAATAGAGGGTGTCCGGGATGCCGAGACCGGTCACGCTGTCCCGCTTCCGAATCTGAAGGCCGGTGAGCGGATCATTGAAGAATTCCACGATGGCCGGTTCGTCGGGAGCGAGATGAACGAGCTTGCTTTCGCTGCTGATTACATAGGATGAATTGGCACGAGATTCTTTTACCAGATACCACGCGGGGGCATCGAGGCCGGGAACCACGGCGTATCCCGACTGCCCTGTGCGTACCTCCGCGATAAATTCCCCGCCCACTGTGGTGACGATGAACCAGGTGTCTGGGATGGGCTCAAGGGTGACGCTGTCCCGCTTGTAGATGAGGATGGGGTGCATGGGCGTATTCGTCCAGGGAACGATCTTGGATTGCCCCGCCTCAAGGCGCACCTCCCTGACTTCCTCGTCAATGTGATAGCCCCTTTTTGCGGATTTCTCACGGATCTCATAGAGCCCAGGCTCTCCTTGAATATGGATTTCCCCATTCGCATCAGTCACAAACTCACCCAGCGGATCGGTTCCGTTCGCATTCTTAATGCTCACTTCAAAGGTGACGCTGTTGAGCGGCTCGTCGGTGATGGAACAGCGTTTCTGGATAACCAACTCGGGGTATCGGGTATTGGGCACTTCAAGCAGCTTATCTTCCCCTTTTGCAACAGGAACCTCCCACATCGGGATCGCAGGCATGACATAATTAGGCGGCGGGTCGAGTTCTTCCACAACCAGTGTGCCACTAAAGGGCAGGTCGAGATGAATTTTTCCGCTTGAATCGCTGGTCAGGTACCATACCTGCGCGCTGATGTCAGGGTCTGCGTATCGGATGCGGAAGCGGGCGCCAGCCAGCGGTGTCTGGTAGCTCTCGGCATCGTACTTGTAGATGGTCAACGAGGAGGGCTGCGGCCGGTTGACAAAGGTGAGCGTCATCTCGCGGTCGCCCTCAATGAAGTCGGTGTATTCCTGCACCACAGGCGGGTCGAGTTCTGTTTCCGCATCGGCAGAGGCAGAGGATTCGGACAGCACCTCTCCGCTGTCGATATCGATCACCGAGGTCGTGGTGGTGGTCGTTGTGATCGTGATGGTGTGGGTGGTTACCTTGGTGACGCGGGTGTAGGTGGGGTGGACGGTGGCGGTCTGCGGCGTGGCATCGCCGGTGTAGCCGTCCGGTGAGCGCACCTCGGTCACGGTGATTTTCGCCGGCTCGTGGTCATCTCGCGGATGGGTGTAGGTGAACAGGCGGGAGCCATTGTAAACCTCGAACGCGCTGTCGCCGCCGGTTTCTCCATTGGCAAACTGAATTTGAATGTTGAAGACAGCGCCATCCAGCGAGACACCATCGTTATCACGTTTAGCGATTGTTATCTGCCCAATGGCATCACTGTATTCATATTCAGTATTTGAGCGCACTTCCGTGCGGGTGCTTGATTCGGTGGTCACCTCGGTGCGGGTGTTGGGGTTCTCAGGTTCTGGCTCTGGTTCTGGATCGGGGTCCGGGTCGGGGTCGGGGTCAGGGTCAGGATCAGGGTCGGGGTCAGGATCTGGATTACCTGGATCCTCATTCCTGTCAAGTGTTACGAAAGGCTGGCCGGAGCCGCTACTCCAAATGAGGTAGGTGTATCCTGTGGTATTCACATTGGAAGCGGCAGCCAAAGCCGCGGTTACCTCGGATTGGCTACCCAACGGCAGACCATTGACCTTGTACCAGAGCGCCAGCTGTACGCCTACCGCCGATGCGGAGCCTTTGTGCTGCGCCACCAACAGGGACAATATCTGGCTGTCGTTTCCCTGGCTGGCGGTATATGTTCCAGCCGGATCAATACCGAACTGAACACAGAAAGGGCGCCCCGTGGGTGGATTGGCGGTATTTAGTGTAATGCGCGGGATACTGCCGATATAGTAGGGATTGTTGGGGTCACCGCTGGGAACAGTGATGCCAACCGTTTCGCCCCATGCCCACGACACAGTTCCGCTGTCCCCGGGTGCTGCCCGCAGCCGGGGATTCGATTGCAGGGCGATCTGCGCGCTGACAAACTCATAAAACGCGATTAGCTCAGCCGCCTGCTCCGGGGTGCAGTCCAGCAGGAAGGTCTCGCTGGCGCTGCCAGCAGAGTGGTCGATTGGCGTATCCATATTACTGCCCATATTGGGAGGATCGGGTTCCACATCGTCCATGGGCGGAGCCTCCTCCTCGACAGGCAATGTAGTGTCCGGCATTTCTTCATTTTCCGACTGCTCGGCAGGAGCAAAGTCTTCATCAACGATGATCTCCATGCCGCTGGTCATATCGGTTACATCCATTACGGGCAGGGGCTCCATCGCTGAAACCGGCAGCGCGAATGAGACAACCATCACCACCGCCAGCAGGAATGACATGATTTTATTTTTAATTTTCAATCTGCTCGTTCCTTTCCTGTTGATTTTAAGCATAAGAAAACGCCGCTATCGTTTGATAACGGCGCAGTTGGTGAAAGGACAATACGGTTTTACTTCAGCATGAATATTTGTACCCAGTCCAGCGATCCATCGGGTAGCTGGTAGACGCCGATTCCGATGCTTCCATAATCCTCACGCAGTATGTTTTCGCGGTGTCCGTCCGAACGCAGCCACGCTTCTATCGCGAACTGCGGGGTGGCCTCCGAGCGGGCAATGTTCTCGCCGCAGCGTTTTCCGTTTAACCCCATAGCCGTGAGCATGTCTTTGTAGCTTGTTCCATCCGGCCTTGTATGCGGCGCGCCCTCGGCCTTATCCACGATGATGACCTCTGACGCCCGAATCATCGCGGCCCCGTCCAGCAGGCTGTTGCGTGTAAGAGGCTCAAGCCCGGCGTTTTCCCTTTCCAAATTGGTGAGTCGGAACATCTCCGATGCGTACTCCGCGAGAATTTCTTCCGAGAGCATTTCGATGGATGCTTCGGACAGATATTCATTGCTCTCCTGTGTTTGACTTCTTGCCGCCACCCAATTTCCATTTTGATCGTGGTAGCGGGTAACGATGGTGATGCCGTTTTTATTCGAGCCATACTCGCAGTCATAGATGGTGGTTCCGGGCGGTATGGTTCCCGCCTTAATCGCCGCATCGACAGCCTGTCGGCTCTCCGATTCCATCCGCGCGAATGGGTTGTACGCGGCGTAGGCGGGAGCGGTCAGGCTCATACACATAACAACAGCGGTTACCGCGATGAAGATCCTTTTGCGATTCATTCCAATTCCTCCGTTTCTTTTCCAGGCAGCACCTCGAATATCTTGTGAGACGTGGGCGGATCGCCGCCCGCCGCCTGCCAGCCCGCTGCGAATGAGGTTCTCACCATTGAAAACAGCGCGTTTTGAGCCTCATCATATTCCCTGCGGTCGATAAAGTCGGCGTAGGCTTTCTCGAAGTCATTTGTTTGCAATTAATCACCTTCCCTCCGTTTTGTCAACCGCAACGATACCACATGTAGCGCCGCCAAAGCTATCACCACAACCACCACAGATTTATCATTTCAATATGTCAGTTTGCTGTAGCCTGCACCACAAGCCGGGAGTTAGGCTTGCCGGATATGCATGTGATCAGCGTGATACGGTCATCCTCGGTGCGACCGAGGTAGCTCCAGTCCGAGGCGGCGATCTCGGCGACTGTTACCACGGTGTAGTTCCGGCTGCCAAGAGCGGTCTTGTAAGTAATGGTATCGCCCTCCGACAGCGTGTGAATGTTCTTAAAGTAGCCATCCGTGAGGTCGAAATTCACATTGTGGCCACACAACCCAATATTCCCATCCCAAGCGCTGGTGGTCTTGAAGTGAGCAAGACCGTGGGTCATGGCCTCCATCTCATCATCGGTTTCGAACACGGACACCGACAGCTTCAGCTTGGGAATGGACAAAACGCCGATGCTTCCGTCCTCCAGCTGCGCGTCCTCGGGCAGTGTGTATGCGCCGCTCGCTTTTACAGATGCGGCGGCGCTTTGTGCGGCGATTCCCGCATCTGTGTTAGCAGCAGCGGGCATGGCTGACGCCGATTTTTCCATCATTTCTGCCGTGGGAGTGCTTGCGTCGCCGATGACGATGATGCCGTCATCGGCAGTGTATGCTCGGTTCTTCTCCATGTCAAAGGTGATCTCTCGCTCGGCGGGCGGCTCCGCAATGGTCCGGGGCTCCGGCTTTGCGGCGCTGGCGGCGAAGCACAGCGCAATCACCACCACGGGAACGGCCAGCAGAAGCCACGCGCCGTGGGACGCAAACAGTGTCTTAATACGATTCATCGTCATCCTCCAATTCACTGAGCATGTCAGGCTTTCTCATGCGCTTTTTCGGTATTTCCTCCATGCCGTCCGCATAGGCGGGAACCATGTTCTCCTTGCGCCGTCGCAGCAGGAGCAACACGCCTGTTGCGATGCCCGCTGCCACAATCACCGCAACTAAGCCCAGCAGAACAGGCGTCCAGTTGATTCCTGTCGGGAGCTCCACCGACATGATCTTCTCCGTGTAGACGAGGGTGTAGGTGATATTACCGGGAACAGCCTTCACCACCTCGCCGGAATAGGTAGCGGAGGCGGTATATCCGCTCGGCCGGGAGCCGCTCGCCGAGCCAGAGTAATATGCCGTGGCGCTATAGCTGGCGGGGTTCGGATCATAGTCGGCGCCTGGGCTCCATTTCACATCGCAGAGGGTGAGGGTGACACCGCTTTTCTGCACCGTTTTGGGGATCAAATAGGGGTCGTTGCGCACAAGGCCGGTATACTCCCGGGTGTCGGAAATGGCGTAGCGGTAGCCCTCGCTGCTCTCCACCTCGATAGAGATACTGGATTCATCCAGCGAAAGCTGCCCTGTAAAGCCGCTTTCCGCATACGCTATGCTTTCGGGCAGCAGGGAGAGGATATCCTCCCGCTTGTCTGATTCGCAGGAAACGGTGACGCTCTGCGAGATAGTTTTTGATTCCTGCCCATCGGGAGCTGTTTTCCGCAGGATGTCGCGGAGTTCGTATTCCACGCCGTTTTGCGCGAGCCCGTCTTCCATGAGCGCGGAGGGCTGCACATCCTGCCCTACCTCAAAGGTCTTGAGCAGCAGCTTGACGCCATCCTCGGTCTTGGTTTGAATATCTGTAGGGTAATGCTCCGGCAGTGTGTAGTCTGTTTCTACCCCATGCTCGGTGATGTCGGTGACAGTGACGCCATCGGGCAATTCCGGCTCGGCGGCATAGGCTGGAGTACAGAGTACAAGCACAGCCAGCAACGCGGGAATAAGTCGTTTGATCATCGCATTTTCCTCCAATCATGCGTTAGTATATGAACGGTAAAATTTCATTTTGGGAACACTCCATCTTACACGTTCATAGTTAAACCAGAAGCCTGTTCAGGCTCTGCTTTCTCTGCCTGTCCCAATTCCAATAAATATGCTTGATATTCGGCGATGGTATTACAGTCATGCTCACCCACGAAATCCAAATCACCGCTTTCGTCATCAATCCGGATATATTCAGCTCCGCCAAAATCCAGCGGCTCGGCGGTAATGACTGTTCCCATATGGTTGACGAGAACATGCTTTTCAACGGTCACGGCGATACCGTTATCGCCATGTCGAATATCATAAGCATACAAGATTTCTGGAATCATGTCCCGGTCAACCCGGAGGTTTGTAAACAGGGCCGGTTTGCCGAACAGAGTTACTGGGTCATACAATCCGTCCAACGTATTTTCTATGTTCATTTTTGATATGTCTCCTGATTTAATATTTGATCGGCTTATTGCCGTATAGCAATTCCCGCAGATGTGAAATGCAGACGCCGTCCTTTGCAAAGACGAGCCTTGCCGATTCGGGAATACCGTTGGCACTGCTGTCATCTTCGCCGCCCGGTAGTGCCTGGATGATGACAATGCCGTCCTCCACATCGGCTTGGAGTCCACAATCCGTGCCGATCCCTGCCTGTTTCAGCAGACAGTCGGGGATGCTGATGCCGCGGCATTCCTCACGGCTCTGGCAGTGGTCGCACTCGCAGTCCTCGTCCCCATCGTCCAGGCAATCACCGCAACAGAGACAGTCGCCGCATTCCAGCGCCACGGCCTCGATCATGCGGTCAGCAAGACTGTGTAGAAATTCGCCCACAGACAGCAGCCGTTGGGTATTCATCTCGGGGCGCAACACAACAACCACGCCGCTCTCCACTTCCAGCCGCAGTTCCTTTTCCTTTTTAAGCCCCGCCACAGCCAGCGCGGAGGAGGGAATAAGGCACTCTTTTTTGTCTCGGTGAACAGTGAATTTCATCTTGTTTCCTCCAGTTCCAGGATGTATTTTGCCAGAGCGCGGATCTCATCCCTGTCCATGAGCCGGATGCTTGCGCGGGTGAGCTCAGTGCGGGCCTCAGGCGACTGATCGCCTGCCTCCACCAGCAGCACCTTGCTCATGATGACCGTGCCGCTTTTAAAGCCCAGCTTCACAAAGTCGGCCTGCTCCATGCCCGCCGCCGTCCGCAGTGCTTTCGGGATGTACACCCGGCCTTTGGCGTCAATTCGTGCGATTTTCGTATTCATGCATCGTTCCTCCCATCTCAAAAAGCCCCATTTGAAGAGGCGTAGCACCGTTTTCTTTTGGGTCGTAGTTGGAAATGAGGAGCTCGGGGTAAGTGCTTCCGGCCACTGAGAACTGCCGGAGATTGTCCAGCCGCGAGACTTCCTCGATGAACAGCCCACGGTTTTCGTACAAATCGCGCACCTCCGGGCAATCGTTGTAGCTGAGCAGGAAGTAGCCATCAATGGAGAACAACAGATCCCGCAGTCGAGTGTGGTCGGGCATTTCGAATTTCACACCGTCGTAGTAGTCCTCGGTTCCCCAATATGGTGGGTCGCAGTAGAAGAACGTATCGTCCGCATCCACCAGCCTAATAAAATGCTCGAACTCCTTGTTGTGGATGCCAACACCGCGCAGGCGGTGGTGGGCGCCGGTGATGGCGGGGAAATCCCGCCAGATGTCGTGGCCGCGCCCGTTGTAGCTGCTGGCCTTACTGCCGTAGCTGAAACGGAGAAGCTGATAGTACCAGGCGGCGCGGGTGAGGTCATCCGGCGTTTCGCCGCTTTTGAGCATGTCCCGGATGCGGTAAAAAACGGCTTCGCAGTCAACGGCGTACCGCAGGCGATCCTGTAGGGCGTCTGCGTTTTCCTGCACATGCCAGTATAGGTTTGCGAGGTTGTTGTTCATGTCATTGAGGACTTCGATCTTGCCACGGGGCTTGCGGAAGAAGACCCAGGCCGCGCCGCAAAACGGCTCCGCGTAGGTTTCAAAGGAGGCCGGAAAGCGTTCGATAATAACATCGCGCAGCTTCATTTTTCCGCCGACCCAACTCATAAAGCTGTTCAAATAGGCGATACCTCCAATCGCCGTCCACGGCTGTATATCTGATTCATCTCTGTCCGCAGACAGGCGGCGGAGTCTGTCCAGCAGATCAATCCGTGGCGAGGGTAGGGGCATCCGCGGCATCTGGGGAATCGGTCGCAGGCGATTTGATCCGGTGCGGGTGGTCGCTCGGCGGTCGTGCCACAGGGACGCAGCGCAACGCGCATTCCACCGCATTTCTTGCTGCCATATGGTGCGTACATATCTCATCACTTCCTTTTTTCATTCTGCTTTTGGACGCAAAAAAAAGCCCGGACTTTTCATCGCTGAAAAATCCGGGCCTTTGCTTTATTTCCCTGTAACAATTTAGTATAATAAAAAGCAGGAATGAATGATATTAAGGGGCAAAACATTATGTCAAACGATTTGATGTCTTATAGCGCTTTTGTAAAAGAAATAAAAGAGCTTATATATCGTCGCCAATATGAGGCGATGAAGCGCGTTAATACTGAATTGATTCAGCTTTATTGGGAAATTGGCGCGGAAATTGACAGCCAACAGCGTGAACAAGGTTGGGGCAAATCCATTGTTGAAATTCTGGCAAAAGAACTCCAAAAGGAGTTTCCGGGAGTTCAAGGCTTTTCGGCCCGCAATCTTTGGCGAATGCGGAATTTCTATATTGAATATTCAACAAAAGAGAATCTGCCACCATTAGTGGCAGATTCTCAAACTGCAATTCTGCCACCATTAGTGGCAGAAATAAGCTGGTCAAAAATTTGCGCCATCACAGAGAAATGCAAAGACCCGCTTGAGCGCGAGTTCTATATCAAAATGACAAAGCGTTACGGTTGGACAAAAGATGTTTTGATTAATAGTATCGATAACCGGGCATTTGAGAAATATCTGACTAATCAAACCAATTTTGATGAAGCCGTACCAGAAAAATACAGAATTCAAGCGAAGCTCGCAGTCAAGGACGACTACAACTTTGATTTTATCGAGATGGGTATTGAGCATAGCGAGGCGGAGCTTGAAGCCGGAATTATAAAAAATATCCGCTCGTTCTTGTCGGAAATGGGCGGCGATTTCAGCTTCATCGGCAGCCAGTATCATCTTGATGTCGCCGATGATGATTATTACATTGATCTGCTTCTGTATCACAGGCGGCTGAGATGTTTGATTGCGATTGACCTCAAAATCGGCGAATTCAAACCGGAATACGCAGGAAAAATGCAATTCTATCTGACTGCGCTGGATGAAACAATGAAACTGCCGGAGGAAAACTCGTCAATCGGTATTATCATCTGCAAAAACAAAAATCGCACGAAAGTTGAATACACGCTTAAAACAACAAACAGGCCAATTGGCGTAGCGACATATTCGTTCTATGAAAATCTGCCGGATAGTATGCGCTCTCTACTGCCTTCGCCGGATGAAATTGCTGCGATTATAAGCGGAATCAATATCGACATCGAATAATGAAGGTATCACATATCCATCTGCATGGTGTGCCCCCGGCCGGTTTGTTTGAGTTCATCCTCCGGCTTGAGGAAGTAGCTGTTGCCGCTCTGCCAAAAGCTGACATACAGATCACCCTCTGAGGTTTTTACCGGGCGCTGTTCAAAGCCTTCTCCCCAACCGTCAGCCATCTGGCCTGCGCAGTAGTCTGTCAATTCAGTCATCTCCGCGGAGGATAAGTCCCGTACCAGCTTCACATCAATGACGCCCCACAGCTTGTCCTCCCAAATCTCAACGGATGGCCATATATAGCTGACCTTTGCGGCAAGCGCCGCGGAGTCCAGGTATTTCGCGAGGCCCTTTCCATCTTCCTCGGGGAGCGCTTCTTTTGCGATGGCAGCGTTTATTTCATTCATATATGATCTGGCAACGTAGTTCGGGATGGTAGCGTAGTCGTATTCATTTACCACATCCCCATATTCCTCGCCAAACTCGCTGTCGGGATCGGCCTTGATCTCCAGCGGGCAAAAAAGCCGGATTCCCTTTTCCTGCGGCGTGTAGTAATCATAAATGAATTCATTTTCGTTGCGGAAGATGATACCGGCTCCAGTCATGGTCGCGCCATTTTGTGATATTAAGGCATCTCCGAGAGCCTTTAAGTCGAAGCAACCTGTGAGAATGGGGTCATCAATGCCCTTTGCTGCCAGATATTTTTGGGCATAATCTTCAGCATTTTTGGCGAAATCATAACAGCGGAGGTTCTGCGAGATATCTGCCGCGAGGTCAAGGTCGGCGCAGTTTTCATATTCCAATGCGGCGGCAAATTTGGCGTAGGCTTCTTTGCCATACTGACTCAGCTCCATTTCCCCGAGGCTGAGATTGTGCGCTTTCCAGAGAAGCTGATCCAGTGGTTCGGCAGCGTGAGTGTCGAGGCATTGCTCCAAGCAGGGATATTCGCTGACGCACTCTACTGCATGACATTCAGTGATTGACGCGGCTTGCAGACTTGCCAATGCGACCTCCAACTCGGGGCTCCGGAGCGGGTATCCGACATCCTCACCCTGGAGCGGGAACTTAAGCCACACACCATCCGTATTTCGGTCGGAGCAAAGGCGGATTGCCATACAGGTGGCGAGGAGGTTGATTTCGGGATCGAACTCATGCAGTGGCTGCTCGGTATCGCGGATGTGGTGGCCTTTGATGAATGCGCTTGTGCTGTCATCCCATCCCAGGTTACCCAGCAATTCATAATCAAAGAACATCATAAGCTCTAGAGGGCATTTGGAGAGGGAGTCGGCGAAATCATTGGCTGCGAAATAGCGCCCGAGCGATTCATAATCACCCACATTCGGCGTGAGCGCAAAGCTGTCAAGGTTGCATAACAGCTTTGCGCAATCGGCAGGCGTTTTGCAGTTGGTAAGCAATACCGCGCCTTCCAATTTAACACGCTCGTACTCTGACAGGCAGGCAATCATTGCGGCGAAGGAATTTAATTCTTCCAGTGGCTGCGGGCCTGTAATCTGGCCATTGAGTTCATTCAGCCGGAACGAATAAGAGTGGGCGATGTAGGGCTTGTCCACGCCGGCCAGTTCCATTACCCGCTCAATGTCCTCCTGGGAGGCGGGTAGTTCAAGTCCATCGGCGAGATATGTGAGATCGCCGTCATCCATCTGGCGGACTAAGATTTCATACATGGGCATCTTCCTTTCTGATTTGATTTTCGGGGAAAATAGAAAAAGCCGGGCATCTTCAATAATGAAAATGTCCGGCTTTTGGTTGGTTGTGAGATTATATATACAGGGATCTCTGTCCGCAGACAGATGGTGGAGTCTGTCCAGCAGATGGCAATGGTTCTTGCCTCCGATACATGCCGATCCCGGTTCCGGCTGCGAAGTGCATTCATTGATATTCCATAATGTGATGCGACTTTTTCCGCAATATCTTCTGGCATGAGCGGTTCAATTTTCATAGTGCAGATCCCTCACATCTCTCATAACCATACTAAGAATCACTTTATGGGTAGTCTGCTCTGCGCCTGTGCATTTGTCTCTTTGATCAGGGACATACGCAACTGCCTCACATTGATCAGATTTTCAATTTTGCATTTGGGACAAAAAAGCGGAAAATTCTCCAGGATGGTATCAGCTCGTATTTTAATTCGGGTTTTATTGTCACACATGGGACACATTATCCATTGCGGCGTCATAGTAGCCCCCTTTTTTGGTTCTCCAATCCATATAGCCTGTTTATTTGTTAGACATTATCCAAACGCAGGAAAGCTGCCGGCGTCGGCTTGTGGCGATAATCGTCCTGCTCGATTTCATCATGAATTTTCGTGCCGTCGAACTGTTTGATTTTCTCTCGCAGGGCATAATTGGGATTATGATAAAGCCGCACCAATGCCTCGGCTAATTTCGTATCTCCAAACGTCTGCATTGCCACAATCGCCAACTCGATATCCGCCTCTTTGACACGGAAATGCATCAGCCCATGGGCATCTGCATAGTTTATAATTTTTTTTGCATGCTCGCGCAGTTCTGCGCGCAACGGTGGAGTTTTGGGCGGCATTTCTCGAGACTTTGCTTTTATATCCGGAATTGGACTTGGTTCGGTTGCAGTAACGCCGAGCCTACGTTTTTGAATCAAAGCCTCAGCAAATGGGCCTACCTCAAAATCGAAGCTTCTGTAATTCAGGTTCCGAAGCAAGTCAGTACTTTGAATCCGCTCCGCCGCGCACCTGGCAACTGATTTATTCGGGTCGCCCATTGCGATTTCAAATAAAAATGCTTCTGGAATGATATAGGGAATGATACTTCTACGACAATTCGGGTCGTCCAGTTCATAAATGCGAGAATCAAACCATTCTTCATGCGGGGGTTCTGTGCCAGAGCCGAAATATGCGCCAGTATATTCATAGCAATTGGGCCGTTCAAACGCTTGCATCTGGTTTAGCCTGTGAACAGCCGCAAGACGCACCTCTTCAATCGGATCACAAAAGCAAATCTCATAAAGCGCTTGTTGCAGGTTAGCAGTTTGTCGCGCGTTCAAAGCAAAGACTGCGTTCACGCGCTGTCCATATGTGCCTTTCATCCACGGCTTTTGCCAGTCACCCATAAGTACACCTCCACTCACTCGTTTTTGTTACTCAATATCGTTGTTGAAAAGGCTGCAAGTACAATTGCCTTTATGCTGTTATATATCATCAATACCGTCTCCCTCTATGTGGATATACAGGGCATCCCTTGCTTCCGGTCGCTCCAGTATGGGGCAACCAAGCAGAGCTTCAACTTCGTCTAATGTGCGGGCGTCCTTGAATACATCATCAGACGCGATCTCATCGATATCCACTAAATCCGCTGGCCGTTTTTTATCGGCTTTATACATGGCTGTTGCATCCTCGGACTCAAGGAAGCAGTAGTCTTCCAGTATATCGCCCGGTGGAAGGTCAGAGTATTCTTTTAGAAAAGGTTTCAGCTTTTTTCCGTTGAGATTGATGATTTCCATCAGCCCTACCTCGCGATCACCGCTCCAATAGCCCGCAACAACAAACAAGCCCATTTCACAGGAAAAGACATCCAAAGCTTCAAAGAAGAACCTGTTGTCCGCTTTTTTTGACGTTTTCGTTTCTTTTCTGTACGATTGTATTTTTTCCGTACTACTTTTTATTGAGTATGCGGCAACAATTTTGTTGATCTTTTTCTTTCTTCTCTCAAGCAAAATCGCTTTCAGCCATTCCGCTGGCGAACGGAGCTTTTCTGGAAAAAAATGGCCAAAAAACACCTCTCCATAAGGGCTTCTCCGTCCGCGCCAAACAACCACAAGGATAACGAGCCAAAGCACAAACGGAAGGATGACGTTCAAAATCAGCGCAAAGCAATGGTATAGCCATACCATTGGCAGCGTAATCATTGCAAAATTGAGCGGCGGATACAGCCAAATCACAAGATAAGCAGCGCCGCTGGCCAGAAACCCGACACAGGCGGTAAAGCACTCTCCCAGCATCAGATATGCCGCGCTGTAATAGTGCGTAAGCATCGGAACCAAACATAGCATGGCACACCCAAGCCATCTGTATATGTGTTGTGCTGCCGAAGCTTCCGGATACGGGGCAGCAAGTGCGGCGATCAGACCAACGCAGCCAAGAAAGGTAATGATGCAGAACAGGTGGCAATACAAGTTCTTCAGCGCGCTATATATGCGCTCCAACCATTTCCAATGCACAACACCATCCCTCCCGCTTTCCGACGCGCCCTCGTTAAGAGTCGCTTATTCATCTATCCCTAACAAGTCCTTCATGATGCTGTCCCGATATGCTTCCAGGTCGTTGTTCCATTCCTCCACTTGGCGATGCCATGCATCTGCCTTCCACAGTTCTATGCGGTTTTCCATACCAAACAATGTTATCCTCTCGGATTCTGAAAACTCATAGCGTTCTATGAGCCAAGCGGGGATTGAAATCGCCCCTTTAGACGACCACGCAGCCATACTTGTGGATATGAGATATCGTATTCTTCTTGCGGCCAATTGATCTCGATATCGCAGCGCCTCATCCATCAGAGACAGAATCTTCTGTTCACTGAATAGAAACAATACATCGTAGGGATAAAAACAAAGCATTTTACTCTCCGGCGATTCGGCTTCCAGTTTTTCGAGAAAAGCTTCCGGAAGGTTAAAGCAACCATGATCAAGGATGATCTCATAGGTTCCGCAGAATCCTCTATGCTGCATTTTTTTCTTTTGTTCCATCGTTTTGCTCCTATCCTCGAAAGGGATCGACCTTATAATAGTTGCTGTTCAGCTTATCTAAATCTGTTGTGGGAAGATCTCCACCTTCATAATGGAAGTCCGAATTGCAAAAAGCGATGGGGATTTCCCGATGTCCGATAATCCGTTTCCCCTTATCGAACGAGAGCCTATGTCCGTTTTTGTACTCATACCCATCGAGCAGATGCCAGCAGCACTTGAAGCTATCTGGAGAATCTATTGGATGCGACATGATAACAAATGCGCCGAGTTGATGCGCGCGGCGGATAAATGTTGGAACAGGCGTCCACCTGTCATATTGGGGCAATTCATCTATGCCGAGACAAAGCAGATGCACTTCGCTCTTTCCAAGCGGGACAGTATCGTCGAACACTGTACACTCCGCGCCGGTTATAATCTTTATGGGCAAGCCCGTCTGTTTGACATACTCTGCGGCATAGAGACTTCCTTGGATCATGTCATGATCGGTCAGTGCGACTGCATCTAACCCCCGGTTATGGCAGCACCAATCTACAACCGTTCGAATCCTGTTTTTATCATCGTCGTCCAACACCACTTTGGAAAAGTCGTCAATATTGATGTCATCGGCGTACTTGTCTCCCAGCGAGTGTATGTGTAGATCACTTTTCATAATCATATGTCTCCTGCCACAAAGGCATCACATTGAGCCATCTTTGTAGTATGCAGCTACTCCCGGCATATGCGGATCCAATACCACTCGCCGTCTTTTTTAGCGAAGAAGCTGGTGTCCGCCTTGCAGTCATTGGTGTCAGAAAACTGCTCGTATTCCACAGGCAACACAATATTCCCGTCCCCATCGGCCAATCCATAATGCCATACCCCAACCTCTCGGCCGGTTGAGGCAAGGTAATAAGGCGCCGCAATCGGATATTCCCGAAAAATTCTGTAAGATGTTTGCTCCGTGCAGCGTTTTGCATCTTCATCATAAAACAGCAGGGTGTCCATAAATCTAAAGTTATCCCAATCATAGGGGGTGCCTGCAATTTTTCCGGTGTTGGTCAAAAGATAATCATGGATATCCTGCGGAAAGACGGCAGTGCCACTTTCGTCATAGATGTTCCGTCGGTTTTGATAGCCGTACAGGTGATGCTTCGCCGCCAAAAGTCTTTTGCCAATCGGCTCAATGAAGGTGTATGCAGGCTCCAAAATCATATTGCCGTTTTCATCCTGATACATCATGCGTGTTTTCGCCCGATTGTTGCCGCCATCAACAGTGGTTATGATTGTTCCACGCAGTTCAGAGAGGATGGTGTCTCCATACTCGCCGCAAAAACGGTGTGCAGGTGTGTCTGTCTTGCAATCCACCTCTAAAAAAACCGGTTTTTCGGATGCTGTAAAGCCCTTGATGCCTTGCACAATCGCGTCTCCCAGCCGTCTTCCCCGGAAATCCACGATCGTCCACTGATCTTTTTCCAGAAACGAAAGCAGCTCCGCGTTTCGATCAGGGGGAGGCGTTGGGAAACACTCCACCTTTTCTTTCTCGCAGGGAATCACTCCCTCTCCGTAGATATCATAAGCGCCATAGACGTTCTCTTTTCGAACGATAAAGACCATCACTCTTAGCGTTTCCTCAGTCGAACCGGCTGCTAGCAAAAGCTCTGGGTGCTCGATTTTCAGAATATGCGCCTCAAGCTCATCAAAAACAGGGGGCAAGATTTCTTTCCCGGTTAGATTGCAAACGCCCCAGCGGTCGTTCATGCAGTAAATCAGGCGATCCATATTCGGGTCTTTGTATCCGGTGTGGACAGTGATTTTTGTGCAGTCACAGGGCAGAATTTCATTTCCAGTGGCATCCAAAGCCCCATAATAGCGCGGCTCATAGTTTCGCAACACATCTATCGGCTGTTCCCCCAAATCCTCAGAGGATAGCTTCACTTCGCGTCGGCCCAATTCATCCCGCTTGCGCTTTGATTTCTTCCCTCTTCTTGGCCTGCTGATTTTAATGAAGCGATCAGTATAGCAGTCGATTTCGTCATAGAGGCAAGGCAGTGCCACATCCATATTCAAATCCAGCAATCCCTGCAAACCCTGTTCGTTTTCGATCAGGATGCGGCCAAACAGAATTTCTGGCGTTTGTGATTCCACGTATTTATTCCCCATTGCAATATGTCGCCGACTGATATATCGATGCGCCGGCATTTTAATGATCTCTATAGGCGGGTAATCCCGCATTGAATTCATTACTCCACCCCCCAATGTGCACTTCGATGTCACAGGTTCAGTTTATCTCTTTCACCAGAACTGAAACCTTCTGGTGTGCATCCCGGCATTCAAAAGTGTTCTGAATGATGAGAATCAAGATTTCCATGTACTGCCCGAACAACTCCTGCGAATAGGAATCATACTCTTTTGTATGATAAAGTATGTGCAATTCAGTATCCGTTACAAGGAGTGGGGAGGTATGCGCGATCAGGTATTGAACATCCTTCCACTTTGGACAATCCTGTGGCCCGGAGCAACTGCCATGTGCATCGCAGTCGGTCAATCCGCAGTAATAGCTTTTTTCATTTTGGGTCTTACAATCATGCTTATTCTCAGCATTTTCTTTCGTATCAATCATATGGTATTCCGGAGTTACATCAAGATAGCCTTCAGGCGTCCGCCGAAAGCCGTCTGTGCCGAAAATAGATAGCACCACATTGCAAAGCAGCGACCCGTGACTTGAAAGCATTGGAAGCCGTAATTGCGTTTCATCCACAAAGCATATTTGGAGTTTTTGGGGATGAACTGCGCCTGGATAGCTGTGGGCCACCATATACTGGAAGTCCTTCCATTTCAAACATTTTTCAATGCCGTTGCAATGCTCTTTTCTTACACAGTTTGTAGCTATACAGCTTTTATCCTTATCCACAGTAATTATCCCCCTGTTCGCTCATTTGTTTATGGAGTATCATCTTGCATTACTTGCAGAAGGGTGGAATGTCCCAATTCTATTCCGAATGGGAAAGGCAATGCACAGAAAAATGAGAGCATATGCTGCCGCTTTTATACCAATGAATATCCTTTCCTGATATTGCTCTCGTACATACAGGCGAACGCAGCTATCGCACAAGAACACGGGGACTTCTCCGTGATCCACCGTTTTGCTGGGCTTGGGATAATTTCTCCCATATGAATGTTCATATTGCATTTGGCTAAAGCGCAGCCTCATATGGCGGAATGCTTCAGCTTTTTTGCCGCAATGTTTGCACGAAAAAGGTTCTATCTGTGCCATCCCAACACCTCCCTTGCCTGAAAACGAAGCTTATGCTAAGCCAAGCTCGCACTTCCTTAACGCTCGAATCTTTCTGCTGCTACCAGAACCCGCTTCCATTCCGGCTCCAAATCCGCCATGCACTTTTGTGGGATTTTATCGATCAGCCTTGTCAAATACCGCGGATCGTTCATGAACAGCATGGTGCCAGGTGAAAGGATGTATTCCAATCGCTCAAGAAAGATACTCCGGAGCGCCCGATCTCCCGTGCATATGATGCGAAGAACCTCTTCATGCACACCGTTATACATAAAGTTGACGGCGAAGCCGTGAAAAGATTCATGGTCTTCGCGCAGATAAAACTTGTTTTGCGCCGCGATCTCCGCCACAGCACTGCGAATCGCGAATGGAACCGAGTCAAACTCGTCAAAGTCATCGACAAAGAGATATTCGTATCCACATCGCACCAACATGGATAGCGGCTCCATATCAAGTTGGGTAGCGGGAGAAGTTTTGTGCTGTTCCTTGTCCAGCATCATCAAAAGGAACACAACCACAAATGGAGCGCGCCGCCGGACATCTGTAAATATCTCCGGAAAACGGTCATTCCACAAGGCAGCCTTCCGCTCATTCTTGTAGCATTCGTTTAAGTATTGTCGAAGAAGTTCCACATGCCGCAGCCCTGTGGGACCGACAAATTCTTTGGGAGAAAATCGATCTGGCAGGCACTCATAAACGCGGATAACATACTCTTCCATTTTCAGAAATTCATCAAAATAGTTTTCCGCGAAAGTGTCGAGTCCGCGGAACAGAACCTCCTTGAGCATTTCGGATTCGTTGATATTGAGGCAGGAGGTTAGCCGCGAAAAATCAAGCGCGGCAAAATCATATTGTCGATAGTATTGATCCAACAGATACGCTTTGATCGCGTGCTCCATTTCCGGTTCGCAAATTTGGGCTGCGACACTGCGGTAATCATCATCTTCAAAGAACCTGCGAACTAATTCCCGTTTATCCATATACGATCCCTCCAACACCGCTTGCAGGCAGTTGATCGCTGCACAAACAATTCTATTCATTAATAAAGCGGGCAGTTGTCCGGCTTTTCCGCTAAAGTACGGGTTTCATATCCATAGTCATAATGGTTACTACCTTCCACTCTGCATTTGCAAAGAAGCATGCCATTGGCGTTGCAGGAGATGTATTTATCGTAAATGTCAAGCCCTTCCAGATCATCATAATCTCTGTATTCCTCACGGATTGCAACATAGCAACAGTCGTCGCATTTGGAGGGGATATCTTTGATGGGGGCCATAACCTCTTCGCCGTTCACGTTACGATAAAAAACAGGTCTGCTCATGGTTTTACGCCGCCTTTCATTCTGTTTTTGTTCTCGCTATTGGTCGGATTATATCACTCAGAGCGAACTAATCTCTTGAATTTATCATACGACAGAGCGAACAAAAAAGCAAGGAACAAAACAAGATAATGATAACTTATCAATTATTTGAAAATGCTTTTCTCAAGCGGGAAGGGAATGGCAACATCGTTCCCTCTCGTGTATAGCTGGGCATATAGCGCCATCTTGTAGTAGTGCGCATCCGGCGTCCTTGCATCAGGCACAAAATCGTTTAGTGACGCCTTTACGCTGGCCAGCCCCGGCCGTGACGGATGATATTGCAATGTCTGTACCTGTTCAGTCCTTCGCCCAAACAACTCAAGGCAATCCGCAATGGAGATCAACACGATGGCCTCCACTTCCTTGTCGGGGAACTGTATCGATTCAAGTGGGCAGGGAAGCATCCCCATAAAGCTGTAAACAAATTCGTTGTTGATAAGGCCGTTCCTGTTTTCGATGTGAACATGGACGCCCAACGGAACAAGGCTCTCAGCCGGCATGGAAATACCGATCTCTTCTTTCAGCTCCAAGCAGGTTTTCCAAGACTCGCCATCTGGAATGTGGCCGCTGGCAGTTGGACAAAGAAGATTCGGATAGGTTGGCTTATCTGCTGATCTGCGGGAAAATAAAAGATGTGCAACGCCATCCACTTCATGGATCAACCAAAAGTGGGTGCACTGGTGGAAAAAGCCATGGGTATGCGCGACATCCCTTTCTACTACGCCAATGGGGTGCATGTTCGCATCGAAGATCTGGATCATTTCGCCCATTTTAATAACCTCTTTCATGTTTAATGTGCCTGCGCTTCTTACAGGATGTAGATGGATAAAAGCTACCCGCCATAGTTCTCGATGATTTCCAGCAGCTTGCCATATACGGCTTCGTTTTCCGGCAGCCATAAGTCGGAAATGGTTTTACTCACCTGATCACTACAACTTTCAAAAAGACTGCGCAATTCCGTCTCTGAATACGGCTGAAACGTTAAGACGACGCCACGCTTTATGCCATACTTCTCGTCTATAAAGCTTTCTATAACAACAAAGGGCAGTTTCGAGGTTATATCGATCTCTTTCATTGGCATGGCAAAGATATAGTTAACAATATCGCCGCCATGTTCGGTGTTTGTCGCAAAACCTATCGGCAAAAGTTTACCGTCTTTATATCGTTCTTCCGTTACGCGTTGTTCGATCCTGCTCTCAACAGCGTGACTTGCAAATAAACGGCACAGGTATTGCGGCACCGGCTTGCCGATCAAGTCCAGCGCAGAAGGGTCCGCAAAGCAGAACATGTGCGGGATTTCGCAGGTCAGCGTCGTGCAATCAGGGCTTCCCGTGGCGCGCTTGAGGGGCAATGTATCATAAACGATAAACTTGCCGTGATCCTTCCCGGATGCGATAAACGGAACCACCGTGACCGCAAGCTTGCAAACATCCTGCTCATCGGTGTCGCCAATACGGGTAAACCCACTGATGAGATAATCGTCTCCATCCCGCTTCACAGCATAGCGCGTCTTGTCCGCGTTCTTCGCCAAATAGTACCGCCGCTTACCGCACAGCAGGCAGGTCCCGTCCGGTTCCACATACTTTTTGCAGTCATGCCCGGGGCGCAGCTTGTTAGCCACCTCTTCCTTGCTCACAGAAATGCCGCCGTAATGGCTGTAATTCTTCCCGTCCATTTCATTATAAAGGTATGCAGCGCTGTCTGCGTAGCACGCAGCTGTTTTGCCACACCGTAAGCATGCTTCATTCACGCGACCTGATCCTGCACCGTTGTCGTCGTCAACAACAAAGTGGTTGCTGGAACCACATATGGTGCACTGGCAAGATGCATCCAAATGTTCAAGGCAATCGTGTTTTTGCACGCTGTTTGCCATCTTACAAAGCCCTCCTTTTTAGATGATAATTCCTTGCTTTTTGTAGAGTTCCCTCATCCTCAATTGTATTTTCGACCTTGTGTTCGGGTCTTGCGTCTGCGCCATGAGCATACGCAAATCCTCGGGATCGTCCATACGAGCGATTGCCGCGTGTTTTATTTGGATATCATTTGAACCCCATACGCAGCGCAGAAGGATACTTGAGGTAGTGATGCGCCTGATTGCATTTAGTCTCTCTTCAAATGGCGCATCCGAACATGCTATTATCTTAAGCTCTTCCTCTTGGGCCATGTGAATGGGCTGCTTTTCCTGTGACATATGATGCCTCCTTTTCGACCCGCGCTTCATATTCCCTCTGCTTTTTGTTCGCCCCACAATACAGTGTTAAAATGGCATATGCAAAAACCAAAATGCTAACGATGACCCGCCTTACCTTCGCCCAGCGTGGGAGCTTCCTTGCTCGGCCGCCGCACGATGAAGGCTTTCTGTAATGGAATTCGTGCATGCCATACCCCCTTTTCAAGACATTCACCGTTCTTTGCCCTCACATCTTGACCTTTGCGTTCATTCAGAGTACAATATTATTATCAAACAGAGCGAACTGTGTCTTTGGCATTATTCTAACACAGAGCGAACTAAATTACAATAGCAAAAGGTGAGGAAATTTGAAAATTACCGATTTTGACAATCTGCAAATCCTAACGGATGGGTATCGTGAGGAAGAAAAAACAGATGACGACGGCACAAAAAAGCAAATCCACAGATGCATTTACTGTGAAAAAGAAATACCCTTAACGGATATGCCTGCGCACCTGGCGCAGCATAGTGACAGTGAAAAATTAGCGATCTATCTCCACGCGGACAGCATTATCACGTTTACGGCAAAGGAAAAGAAATATCTATCGCTAGCATTTTTAGGCGATGATGATAAAACCATCGCTGCGAAAATGGGCATACCCGAGGTTTCGGCGCGAAGGATGGGCGGTGAGTTTAGGAATCAAATCCGTCATTCGCGCAGAGTTCTTGCGATGACAAAGCTTCTTGGCAATAATTTGGACCGTCAGAAGCGCAGCGAATCCATACCAATACACACCGAGATGCCTGTTCTTGACGAGGCAGGAATGGTGAAAGGCTTCTGCAAGACGAAAAGAGAGCTTCACGAAAGCAAGGCGCTTCACGGTACCACATTGATCGTCGTTGTGAAAAAGCTTGAAACAGGACCCGCCATACTTGTGGTTGACAAGGGCAACCAGAAGATTTCATTCAACGAGGATGACCTATTCCTTACGGTATACGATGTTCTTGGCGGCCATGTACGTGTATGTGACTGGGCTACCGAGCTCGACAGAAAGTTTGGTTACAACGAGCTCGATAAACAATATGATTATCACGAACTTATTGATAAGCCTTTTCCCAAAGAAAAAGCAATGTGGGCTTGTGCTCAACGCGAGCAGAAGGATGAACTTATTTCACCCAAACAAAGCAATGAGAGTCTATCATTTTGGTTTGAGGATCGCTATACCGGACAAAACGATGAAGGGGTCAACGATGAAATCACATGGGTGTTTCTCTGCCGGTATCAGAACGCCAATCCGGCGGCATCGAAGCAGCTGAATATTTCGGGCGAGGTTCGCATTAAAGATGAATGGATCGACTCTATTGGCAGAACGACACCGCACACCTATGTCGGACGGTTTTGGCGAATCCCCGACTTGCGGGAAGAACTAAAAAAACCCACCGTTAAAGCACTCGATGGATTAGAGCGTGTACTCAAAAAGCTTGATGATCCTGCCGCAATGAAGCATCTTATGGATTGGTTGGGGTAAGTAGCGAAAGCACTGATTGTACAAAAAGCAGGCACGGCGTTTTAATCAGCTAAACACCTTGCCAACTTTATGTTACAACGCGCTCTTTGTGCGGGTGAACAACACTCAGACCACCCATTCAGGCAATGTGTACGACCGCGATTATGTGATCGACTACACGAGCTTTGAGTGCAATGACCTTATGGTGTTCTCGCCGGATTATTGCGATCAGCGCCATGGATATGGGGATGAAATTAGTCGCAAATAATTCTTGGCTACGTTTAGAAGTGGTAAATGCTATTGGCTGGTGCAAAATTATTTTGGAAGATGGGCAAAAGGAGTTATCCTTCTATTTAGGTGCGGATAGCCAAAATTCCTTGAGAACCTGTTCTCAATAACGTCTCAAGATTGAGTGGCAATGGGAAATAGTGAACCATGCAGCTTCGGAATCAGTGTTGATTTCATAGTCTTTGGAAAGCCTCCTTGAGTGGGAATCCCAAGCGAAGGTTCTCTCGACAATCCAGCGTTTTGGAGTGATTCTCCATTCTTTCGGTTTGATACGCTCCGTGATATCACACGTTCGGCCAGTTGCGGCAACATGCAGGGCGAAAGTTCCGCGATACCCCATATCGCCACAAATACCCTTGATGGACGGATATTTCAGTATCGTCTGGTCATAGACATCCACCCCGCCAATGGTATCGTGGATATTAGCGGCATGAATCACCACAGCGAGTAAATTCCCTTGTATATCTGTTACGATATGCCTTTTCCGGCCTTTTGTTTTTTTCCGCCGTCAATCCCACGTTCATCCGCACCATACATTGTCTTTGTACTCTGCGAATCAATCACCCCATAGGTCGGTTCAGACTTGCGACCAGTGTCAACACGGCTCTTTTCCACCAAAAGCGCACGCATCTTTTCCCACAAGCCACTGGCAACTGCACGGTAATAAAATGATTTCACTGTACTCCACTTTGGAAAATCGTGAGGCAACTGGCGCCACTGGCATCCCGTCTTTTCCATATATAGCACGGCGTTGACCAGCTTGCGCTTGGAATGTTTTGCAAAGTGTGCCCCACGATTCTCTCCGCTGAACAACGGCTTTATTATCTGCCATTGTTTTGTTGTCAAGTCGCTCGGATACTTCATTTCTTATCACCCAGATATTTAGTGCAGATTTCTCCCATTTATACTGCTTTTATTGAGAACAGGTTCTGAGATAGATTTACCACTAATTCCAAGGTCAGAATACCATGCAAATGTAAGCTGTATACACTGTGCAACCAAACACTAGCGAATATTTTAATGACGCGATACCACAAATAGAGATAAGTAAGGTGACTATATGAAACATAAAGCTATTATTAGACTCTTGAAAACAGAAGAGGGAGGAAGGCAAACATCTCCGTTAACTGGATACAGGCCACAATTAAAAATTGACGATAGGAATCAGACATCGACTTATATTACAACCTGTGATGGAACTGAAATAATTCAATTGGGCAAAAGATATCATGTATATCTGGAATTGCAATTCGAGAGTGATTATTTGGCACTCCTTGATAAAAGCAGACCTATTGAATTGTATGAAGGTAGTCATTTAGTTGGAACAGGATGTTTTGAAGGGGCATGACGTCAGACGCTGGTGTGCTGGATTTCGGGGCCTCTCTTTCCTCCGCAGGTCGGTATCACGCCATACTGGCTTGCTACGAATTACATCATATGTGGTGTAACCGTCAGTGGAGGAAATGCGTACGTAACGGCAGAAATTATGTGCTATGACTCCACGAGTAAAATAGAGCAACAGTTACCTTGCAGCGGTGGAATGGCTCCCGCTGGGTCAATGAAAAAAGCTGGTCAGCATCTGGCAGAGGTTCACTTACAGTGGACAAAACACAATCCGTAACCGGGACAACATATCAGGTAAAATGTGTCGCGAATATCTACACAAGCGGCGGAAGCTTCATCAAACAAATCGTCACATACGGATAAACGCAAAAAGTGGAGGTTATCTGATAACCTCCACTCAGTACACTTGCTCAAAGTCCATCACACGGTCAATTTTCCGCAGCAGATGCTCGGACGGTACCAGCCCGTCAATGTCTGTTATTTTTACATACCCTCGCATGTCTGGCGCTCGCTCTATCATTTTTATCACCATACTCATTATACTAAAAAAGGCCGCCTCTGGCGACCTTTTTTGACAGCCTGAGGGCATTTCATATAATGAAAATGCCCTGCCCACTGATGGTTGATAATATATAAAGGGATTGCTCCAGTAATATTCTCGTTTATCGGCCTTGATGAAGTGGAATACACCTCATCAAATGTTTTGTTTTAATTTGAAGCGCTGTATTTTCCCTGCATGTCGGTTGTTTAGCACAATAACTGGCATAAACAAGCGATATTTGGGGGGATTAGGTGACGCTTATTGTTGCTCATGGCGAGCCGTGGTGCTTTGGGAGATCGGTTGCCAAGGTGGAGGTAGCGAGTTCGAGCCTCGTAACCCGCTCCAAATTTTCACAAGAGAAAAACCGCTTAGTTAAGCGGTTTTTCTGCGTTTCATAGGGTTGCAAGGTCGAGCGTTTGGTGTTTGTTTGGTGCTTATTGTCCGCAACACTTTTTAAATTTAAGACCTGACATACAAGGGCAGGGATCATTCCTTTTAGCCGGTGCTAGTAGCTGTCTTTCAATTTCGATCATTCTTCGCATTAGATCAGCGGGCATTGTAATCAGCGGCCCCTCCGATTGTATAATAATTGTTTCCCGCTGTTCAAAAAGGGCTATAAATTCTTTCACCAAAGGTGAATTTGTAAGCGGCCTTCTTTTGTTCCTAATTATCTGGCCTCGGTACTCCATAGATTCGTCAATTAGAAATAGAATTTCTGGTTCATTACGACTATGTGGAGTTACATCTAACAATGAACCGTTAGGCGTTTCCCAAATCGCATGTGCTTCTGCTTCAATTAGAACATTTGCACGTTGCCATATCGCCCAACCACATAGCATTTTCCCGCCGATTTCCTGAACAAGCAATTTAACATTTGGAAAACATTCTGAAGGTAATGCTTCTGGATGGGGGTTGCATGAAACATAAAACGGATCATTTTGGGGATTGATCTCGCTACAGAAAGTGCGTATTTTATTGCTAATGATGCTCGGTGTCGTAACATAACGCTCCATAAAAATCTCCGATAACTCTTCTTAACTATAATTATATATTACTAAGCGGGCATTTTCAATTGTGTTCGTGTACATCCACCCCACAAGGCCGGAGCACCTGCTCCGGCCTTGTTTCACATCATATCCTGTCTACCGCTCCAGCCCCACAACCTGCTTTCTCCCAATGGTCAGCGTATCCGCGATAGCGTCGGCGGCCTTGGCCTGCGCCGCCGCAAAGGTGTGGGCGTAAATATTGAGCGTCGTGCTCACCTGCGTATGCCCCAAGGCGCTGGATACCGTCTTGATATCGGTGCCGCTGTTGATAAGCAGGCTCGCGTTCAGATGCCGGAAGCTATGTATGTTCACCTGCCGCATCCCGGTGCGCTTGCAGAATTGCTCCAGCCACTTAATGGCGCTTCCCGGCTGCTTGAGCTTCCCATCCCATGTCACAAACAAGCGGCCCGTATCCGTCCATTTTGCGCCCAGTTTCAGGCGTTCCTCGGTCTGATGAACCTGATACTGCCTGAGCAGCGAAATGACCGCCTGCGGCAGCTTGAGGCTCCTGCAGGAGCCGTTTGTCTTTGGCGTGTCGGTAAAGATGCCCCGCGCCTTGGTGTAGGAGCTGATGCGGCGGATGGTTATCATCCCGGTATCAAACTCAATGTCCTGCCATTCCAGCCCGAACAGCTCACCCCTGCGAAAGCCGCCGTAGATGGCGAGGTAAAAGAACACCTTCCACATCAGAGGCTCATCCTCCAGCAGATCAAGGAACCGCTGCGCTTCCTCCAAGGTGAAGCAGTCCAGCTCCTTATGAGGAATGCTCGGCAGTGTGGCGTATTTGCAGGGATTTTCCTTCACAACACCCTGCTTCATGGCGTATTCGAAGATGCCGGACACAAAGCCGATGTATTCCTTCACCGTTCGGGGCGAGAGCTTGCCGCCTGTTCGCTCGTTTACCCCATCCTCGCTCAAATTGAGGATCAGCTTCTGGATGGTGCGGGTGGTGATCCTGTCCATCCGCAGATGCCCGATGGCCTTGTAGACCCGGGCGGTGTACTGGCGGTAACGGTCGATGCTGCGGGTTTTGAGCTTTGCTTCCGCATATTCTCGAAACCATTGCTCCGCGAATGTCTCAAACTTCATGTTCCCGGCAGCGACCTTGCTGTTTCGGCAATCTTCCTCAAACAGAATCTTTTGCCGCTCCAGCTCCTTCTCGATCTGCTTCGGCGTCATGCCCTCGTCGGGTGTCCAAGTCATGTGGTGGCGTATCTGCTTGCCGCGCGCATCATATCCCACCGAAACGGTGATCTTGTAGGCATTACCCCTCTTGACTGCCATTGCCATTTCCAAACACCTCCGCAAGCCCTTTTTCTGACAATACATGCTGACTTCCCGGCCCCATCGTTTTGTGTAAATGCTCCATGGGGATTGCGCCGATGGTTTCATACAGCGCGTGGGACACCTTGTTTACATAGAATTCGCTCAACACGCCCGCATCCATGATGACCTTGCCGCTGCTTTTGAGAAGCTCCGCCGCCTGCGCTTCACGCTTGTCCTGATCGTGTACGGTATCGCGGTTGTCCTCGTTGCTGATCTTCCAGCAGAAGGCCGCGTCCTGCACATCCCGCAGCATCGGCACAAGCCATTCATCCTCAAGGATGTAGGAAAGTACCTGCCGGAGCGAAATGTATTCGTCCTTCTCCTGCTCGCCCGCATACTCCGCAACAGCGGTCAGGTTGGCAATGGCCTTGTCGGAAAGCCCGAACCGCTCCGCCAAATCGAGGTTTTCCGCAACCCGGCTTTCGGTATCCCCATACAGATATTCATAGGGAACCCGGAAGAACGCCGCAATTCTCCGGAAGAAGTAGATATCCGGTGTGCTCTTGCCATCCTTCCACTGGGCCACCGTCTGTCGCTTTACGCCGACAAAGTCGGCTAACTCCTGCTGGTTTACTCCCGCTTCATCCATCAGCTGCCGCAGCCGCTTGGGGAACGGTAAGCTGTAATTATCATTGCGCTCTTTCATTGGTTTCGCCCTCCTTGTTGTGATTTGTTGCAATTCCGTCTCATTGAGGTATGATCTGTTGCCGATGTTAGATATCTATGCTATACTTGGATTGTAGCATAGATATCTAACAATGTCAACATGAGATACAACGCTGCAAACCACAACAGGAGGTTTTCAGATGAACAACAAAATCCGTATGCTGACGATAAATGAAGCCGCCGCGCTGATCCCTGGACTGACCCGCTTTCGCATCCGTACCATGTGCCAGAGCGGAGAAATCCCCTGCATCAAGGCGGGGCGCAAGTATCTGATCTGTGAACAGGTGCTATTGGATAAGTTGACGCAGCGTGCAGTGCCACCCCCAGCAGACAACAGCCCCATCCGCAGGATTGACGCTTGAGGGAAGGGAGCGAGGCGGGAGCCGCATTGCGGCTCTCCTTCCTCTTTCCGAGATGGTAAGATCGGGAACGATACACAAGAAGGGAGACGAGACTATGAGAAATGATATGGATGCTTTGGAGAGAGCCATACAAGATAGTATCGCTTTAGCAGAAGAAAGCATTGTGCCCGTGCAAGCATCGCATTTGTATAGACAAATGCTGCTTGACAGGGGAGCAAGCTCCCCTGAAACCCCTCCCCGGCGCGACGCCGGGAATACCAGCACGGAAAAGAAAAAGCCGGTTACGCGAACCCGTTCCAAGCAAATCAACATTCGATTGACACCGCAGGAATATGACAAGCTGCTGAAAATTCAGCAGTATACAGGATGGAACCGGACGCAGGTCATCCAGTCATTTATCATGAAGCAGAAGCTAAAGGAGCGTTCGTCCGTGGAGTGGCCGGAGCTGCTTCGGCAGATCAGTGCAATCGGCAATAATATCAATCAGATTGCCCGCATTGCCAACGCCAACCGGCATGTGAACCCGGATGAGTGGGAACAGGTCAGGGAGTTGCAAACCCTTATTTGGAAGAAGATGATGGACTTGTAGCAGAACACCGAGGGTTAGGCCATGAGGGCGGCATTGCCGCCCTCATGGCCTTTGGCAGGCATATCGGTGCAAAATGTGGATCAATGATCGTAATCTCCAACCCTTTGCTGATGGCATAGTCAATAGTGTGCTTTGTGCCGCCGCTGGCTGCGCCGTCGTGCACGGCGATCAGTCGGTTTGATTTGTGGATCATCATGCGGTTGCG
>JAJDGX010000100.1 GCA_030265885.1 Ruminococcaceae bacterium OttesenSCG-928-L11
AAACTTAACAACAGAAAATCTTGCGGATGAGCATTTGTGCTGTATCATTCGCAGCAAAAAGGCTCATACCGGGATAGATGCAAAACGCAAATGGCTTTCCGAACGGCTAAAAGAAGGCCATGTTTTTCGCAAGCTAAACGCAAAAGCGACGGTCTTTATTGAGTATGCACCGATTGAGTTGGCTTGGGTTCCCATCACTGGCGACAACTACCTATATATCTATTGTCTCTGGGTCGAGGGTAGTCCAAAAGGCAGTGGCTATGGAAAAGCACTTATGGAATATTGCTTGACTGATGCAAAAACAATGGGGAAATCCGGCATTTGTATGTTGGGTTCAAAAAAACAAAAGGCTTGGCTTTCCAGTCAAGACTTTGCTAAGAAGTATGGCTTTGAAGCGGTGGATACTACCGATAATGGGTATGAGCTGTTGGCGCTGTCGTTTGATGGAACAACACCCCAGTTTGCCGAGAACGCAAAGCATATGCGCATTGAAAGCGACACGCTGACGGTCTTTTATGATATGCAGTGTCCATTCATCCCCCAATATGTCGAGAAGATACGGACATATTGTGATGAGCATAATGCTCCAGTAGATTTTATTTTGGTCGACACGCTACAAAAAGCAAAAGAGCTACCCTGCGTGTTCAATAACTGGGCTACATTCTACAACGGGAAATTTGAAAACGTAAATTGTTGAACACTGGCTCTTTAGAGAAAATGTTGAAACGGGGGGCAAATAAGCAGTAGACGGAAAATAATATGTGGAGGTATCAAAACTATGGCACTTAATCTTGTGGGGTGGAATGTCGTTTTGGATTCTGACAATGCGGATGAGTTATCCGTATTTTATGAAAGATTGCTTGGTTGGACACGCTTTCCGGGCGAAGAATTTACAGTCTTGGCGAATACCACGCAGAATGGATTTCCAACGTGGATTACCTTTCAGCAGGTCGATGATTATGTGCCTCCTATTTGGCCAGCGACGAAAGATGAACAGCAGCAGATGGAACATTTAGACTTTCATGTTAAGGATGTTGATGAAGCAGTAAAGTACGCCCTGTCCTGTGGTGCAACCATGTCTGAAACCCAATGCGAGGACGGTTGGCGGGTGATGATAGACCCAGCAGGGCATCCATTCTGCTTGTTGCCACCTCCGCCTTGGATAAAAGTAGATTAGTCGGCTTTTTAGGCAGTAGACTTACACCCCAAAGGAGCCTTCAATGACCGAAGCCAACTACTCCCTCATCCTTCATCACCAACCGCCGATAATTGTGTACGAGGAAGACCGCCGTCTCTACTACGATTGCCTGCGGGCCCACGACGAGGAAGAGCGCATCGACCCAATGGTCGAATTCTTCGTCCACTGCGTTGAGAAAACGTGGACGAATACCGGCATACAGTAGTAGTGACGCGCTGCTGCAACCGCCTCATCGACCATACCAATATGCAAATATGTATTGCTAAATGAACGAAAGACGGCCACCGCGCCGAGAAGGAAATGGGTACCCATTTCCTTCCTCGCAAAAAACCGCATTACTAAAAGGTTTTCCGAAAAGTTCGTACCCATTTCGTGCACATTTCGTGCATATTTCGTACCCATTTTTGCACAAAAACAAATTTTCACCGATTTACCATCCAGCAAAGCCCTCATTTTATCTTCGTATTTTGTAAAGAGCGTACACACTTTTTGGGGGTTCAAACGCACTGTTTATGCGGGTCGGCTAAAAAGTGTGTACGAAAAACTCAAAAAACGTACCCATTTCGTACACACTTCGCATTTTGTCTTTCGGCAGCGCCAAATCCGGGCATTTTACGAAGAAAGAGCAACACGCGGAATTCGCAAATACTGATTACATATCACGAAGAAAACCAAAGAGGAGACCGCGCGGATCGTGCGGCCTCCTCTTTGGTAAAACGACGATTATTCTCCCAACACATAAACTTTGTAAAGGTCCAAGCGGTTTTCACCATGACCCAGCTCGGCAGAAAGGATGTCAAACGCCTTCATTTCTGCTTTTGTGTCCTTAAGAGGAACCGGGCCGCGCAACTCCGCCATGCGCTCACCTGCGTACATCTTGCGAACAGCATGCAGCGTTGTATCCTCATATTTCTTATCCAGCCCAAGCTTCTCCATGTGCCGACGAATGGTGCTGTTAATGCTATCTTCTTTCAGAACCTTACCGTTTTTCATGCGGAAGATACGGTCTTCCGGTGTGCGCTCCTTGAGCCATCTAAAGAACTCACGGTCTTGTGGGCGAATGGGGATGGTTCTCGCCCGTCCGTTTTTTGCTCCTTTTTTGGTGACACGGACTGTCCAGTTTTGCAGGTCGATGTCCTTTCCGCGCAGCCAGTGACAGCCCTTCACCCGTATTCCCACACGGGATGAAATCTCCATTGCAATCCATGCGTTGCTGCGACCCGTTTTCATAATGCTGTCCCGGATAGCGAAAAAATCCTCCCGCGTCATGACCGCCGTGCGGATTTTCCCGAGGTCAGCGGGCTTTTCCATGTCAATTGTCCCCCAGCTTCCGGGATGGTGGCACTTGCCGAACGTCACCTCACACAGTTCTTGTACCTTGGAGAGCCGGGAACGATATTCATCGAAGCTGTCCCCACTCGTCCATGTCAAAGATTTCATCCATGCGGTTGTGTGCTCGCTGGTGATATCCCGCACTAATTTCACCTTAGGATAATTTTCCTTTACAAACACCATGAGTCGATTACCCACATTTTTTGTGCCCTCGCAGCGGGAAAAGCTGTACACCCGCTCATACTTCTGCTTATCAGACGCGGCGTGCTTTTTCTGGCCGAAGGCTTTACACTCGCAAATGGCATGGTTAAACTGTTGGTGAAGACTTCTTTCTTTTCTCATAACAAAATCCTCCAGATTTTTCTCTCTAACAGCCTTCTAAAGCCCTTCATGCAAGTCTCTTTGCAGTTTTGGGCATGTCGGTATTGCGGCGGACTCCCTTCGGTCGCCGCCTCAATACCGACATTGGGCGTGTATAGGTGGATGACGTACAGTGAGCGAATGTGTAAGACAGAGCCACATCCCGCCTAAGCGGGCAGGCTAAACGGCCCCGAGTGCCGCAAGATGTGCAAAGAGCGCTCACAACTCTCGCAAAACCATCTCAGGTGGGAGGCATGATTGGCCTCCTCTCGGTACATCATCCTGTGCATCAAAAGAACTCTTTTTCAGATTGTCGTGTAAGACGCAAAAACAGCGCCACCACAGCGGATTTCTCCGCGTGACGACACTGCTTCATTTTGTGGGGCATCTTCAATTTCTGTAATACGCTATCACTTCACATAAACTTTGTGATAAGCGTATCATTTAGCGGCTCGCACCCTTGGGCATAGGGGGTATACGTCTACACCTCTTTACAAATCAGCGAACTTTGTTGTGTTGATGGAGAAGGTAGCCCCCTGCCATCATTCCTCTGACCGGCACCAGTTTAACCTGCACCGTTGACAACAAAAAAGTAGCACGCCCTCAAAAGGACGCACTACACCCTTGTCGCCTATCTCAACATCTATCCCGAGAGCCAATGGTTCGCTCAAGAAGAGATAAATAAACTTACAAGTTAATTATAACCTGCATTCAGTTGAATGTCAAGGGAAAGCCTATTGCAATGCGGATTATTGCGTATTTCGCAATTCGGATTACGGCAAAAAGATGCACGATATAGAAACCTCAATGTTGAATGCAGTCGATGTCTGTGCAAGGTTCATCCACAGCGACAACCCTGCCGGACAACCTTTGATACACGTCGATGCTGATGGCGACCAAGTCGACATTGCCGTCCCGGGTAATATACACCGGCTTAGAAGTAGTATGACAGAGTTCGGATATTTCGCTGTAATTGTTGCAAAAATCTTCGCTCGTTCTAATTGCTTTCATTCAAACACCTCATTCTGTTTTACTGTCAAAATCTTAGTTGAGGAGCTTTTTCCCCACATCGTCACCTGCTGTTTCGTCTTCCTCATCCGGAAAATCAACAAGGATGCTATGGCTCGCAAGGCTCCTCGCATCTTCCGCCTCCAGTTGCAGCAAAGACTGATATACCTGCGCCTGTCGAGCCACCTCGTCGGGCGGTCTGGTATCCTTGTCGCCTGCAACCTTGGGCTTCACCGCCGCTTCATAATACTGCATGCGCAGTGACCTTGCGTAAAGGGCGTATTCCCTTATTCCCAGCAAAACAGCTTCGTGGCACCCATCCCGAGCGATGATTACCCTGTCACCCGCATCGGCCTTCGCAAGCATCTCATCGTAGCGGTTGGCTAAATCGTCCGGAGAGTAAACATGCACCTGTTCGGGCGGAAGCAGCATGGGCAGTAGCTCGTTGGCAATATCATCGGCATCCTCACTGCGCACCGCTTTGAAGTGACGCTGTTGCAGCTCATAGAAAAGCGTTTCGCTTTCCGGTTCAGTGCCGGATGTCTCCTCGCGGTAACACTCAAGCATATCCTGTAGAAGGGTTTCCGTCAGCGGAACATGCGCAACATCTGGAATGAGGGAGTTCATGTTGCACCTTGGGCACAAGATGTCGGCACGATGGTCGTTTAAGTAGGGGGTTAGGTCGACCTCGGAGGCCGGAAAGATTTGTTGGCACATAAAGCAGCCTACCCGAAGCTTCTTTTTGGTGGTGGCAAGGATTTCTCCGCACTTTGCGGATAGTTCAAAGGCATATTTCATTGCAAATTCTCCTTTTTCTGTTATTCACTTCTGCCCCAGTGGGCTTCGACCTCAATGGGATGAGACTCGATGCTTGCACCGTCTTCGTTTCCGGCAAACAGAAGCGCCTGATTGTCGTGTGCGGTCTCGCTGACGGCTTTGTCGCCAACGCTTACGGTAACGGTTGCCCCCACCGGCACAATCACAATGTTATGGCCCACGAGGGAGAAGAGGTCGGTAAGCCGGGACATATTGACTGCCCGGTCCACGCGGGAGCGCGTGGTAAAGAAGGGGGCATCCTCCTCAAGGGTGTCGTTTAGCTTGTCGCTAAAGGATGTCAGCGGCATCTCCCGGCGGCGAAGTATATTGGCGATGACCTTTCTTTCAAGGGAGTCGCTGTTTTTAATTTGAAGGGGTTTCATATTTATCTCTCCAATCTGTAATTTGATTTTACCACTCTTCACGCGGAGCCTTCGGCTCTGCGGGGAAGGAGGTTTGGGTTAGGCTGTATCCGGCTTCGTCTGTGGTAACCATGACGATTTCCTTTTCGGTCACCTGCTCAAGGATGGCTGTGCCGTCTTCGCTCTCAACGGTAACGGTGGCCCCGATGGGGACAATGGCGATGGTGTGCTCCAACGGTGACAGCAGATTGACCGTGCGGGTGAGTGCCACCGAACGGTTCAGGCGGGTGGATACCTTTTGATAGGGATGGGGAGCCTTGAATTTGCGGGTGCTGCTGTGCTTTTCCCAGAAGTCCTTCATGCGCATCCCGTTTTTGAGAAGGATGTAGGTGATGGCTTTCTTTTCAGGCGAGTCAGTGGGTTTTATGACAGGTAGTCTCATAATGCTAATTCTTCTTTGAATGTGATATGGCTATATTATAAATGTTTCCCTTTACAATGTCAAGTATTTTCTGTGCTAAAATCTTTATAATTTCAAATATTTTTTTGTTTTTATCAAGAATATCGTTGATAAATCGCTATCGAAGGCTTATAATTAGCAATGAGGTGATTACAATGACCATTACCAAAAAAATAAAAATGGCCCTTGCCTACAAAGGCAAGAGCGAAGCTTGGCTTGCGAAAGAAATCGGCAGCTCACCGCAAGCGTTTAATCAGCGTATGAAAACTGATAAGTTCTCGTCGGAGGAGCTTGAAAAGATAGCGGAGGCGATGGGGGCAACCTATTCAGCGGTTTTTGAATTTCCCGATGGGACGAGGATTTGATATAAATATGACAATGCGATTAGGAGAATCCTTATGAAATTAAAGAGTATTAGGGCGGAAGAATTGTTAACAGCCTTTTTTACGGCTAACGAACCGTTGAGGGAACATCTAATGAATCTTGAAGGTATGCAATTCTTTTCTGGAATTGTATCAAACCAAGGCGGCATTGTAACGGCTACATCTTTAGAAAGAATAAATGAAGCAAATGATTATTTTATTGCGCAGCTCGTTTACGTTTATCAAGGAATTCGCTACTCTATTTATTTTAACTCTTTCGATTTCGGTATTCATGTATCCTTTGCGACGATTTATGATAAACGCAATGATGAGGATAATAGTATCGCATATCCAATACGTTTTAACATCCACTCTGATGTATTCAATTATATCGTCATGGATGGATTTAAGGATATCTTTTTATCAAAGAACGAGCTTTGGAAACATAAGATGTTCATATATCCTGAGTTGTTTTTTGCAATGGAAGTTGATGAATTTGAATGCATTAATGCTTCCTTCATAACCAAAATCGACGATATAAAAATAGTATCGGCTCGTATTTTCGAAATAACGAAAAAGTACTTTTGTGATATTTGTCATAGAATGCAGGATGAAGAATTTATTAACACATTGATTAAAAATTCAGACATTATAACCTTAATCGAAACACGGCGAAGCAAAAGCATTCCAGCAACAAGCAGATTTAACAGGGCATTTCGCTTTTATATAAATGGCGAATACCAAAAGGCATCCATACTGTTCCATAAAATCTTTACATATTTAACGCCCTTTGATGTAAAGAGGTTACGATACATAGATGATATTTTGCAAAAAAATAAAGAGCCGCATCCCCAACCAAAAGTTTATGACCCAATTAACTATTTATCAGAAAATGATAAGCAACAAAAATATGACCTCTATTCTGTTTTGCTTGGCCTGCCTATCCATTTTATTCTCATAAATATCGTATTGATATTTATCGAAAGAAATTATTATCAATTCGCGCAAGACGGCCTACTAATTTTACAAGCAAGCATTATCGTTAAACTTTTTATTACCGCATTTATTGCATTGATTTTCTCTTTGGGTTCTGTAAAGATTTTTATCAAATATTTTTTTCCTAAACACTATGATGAGTATGTAAAAAGGAAATCTACGTTTCTTGAACGTACGACTTCGAAACAAGCAAGAGTTTTAGCAATAATCGGTATTGCTGCACTGTTGTGGATGTACTCATGGTATGTAGCAGGCAATATAGTGTTTTTCGAGGACGAAATTATAATAAATTCGGCCAGCCCTATTAGCTATGACAGAAAGACTATTTCATACGATTCAATTGAAGCTGTATATGGAGTTACAAAATTTATATATAAAGATAAGGTAAAAGAAACAAATCGGTATTATCTATATCTTGGAACCGGAGAACTTCTAAGAATCAGTTCTGATATTGACTTTGAACAAGCCTTTCCTTTGTTGCGTGAGAAAGGGTTACAAATTGAAATAGTAGATTTCGCCGAAGACATCAATCCCAAAGCCTCATATCCAGAGTTTTAGCCTCGGATATGAGGCTTTGGTCATAATATCATTGTTCGGTTTTATTTGTGTAACCTTATCCCGCTTACTTCTCCTCCCGCCTCACATTTAATAATTCTTGCCAGAAGCTCCCTGTCGTTAAATGCCATCTTCCAAATCACCTCCCGTTTCCGGGTATCCTGTTAATTGTTTTCATGTAAAATATCTGTATGTGACAGACCATACTCGTTTTTATCATATGAAAGGGATAGTGCCGACGTGCGGTCGGCGGCAAGCAAAGAGCCTCCCCATTTTCACAAACGGAGAGGCTTTTCATCAAGCCCTGGCTATATTTCGGGATTCTCCCGCGTTATTTATCCAAAACGGAAAATTTGTAGATGGTGGTGCTGTTGTATTCCTGCCCCGCTTTGTAGACCGGGGATTTGACCCACGGCATATCGGTAGCCCCGGGGAATGTCTGGGTTTCCAGGCAAAACGCCTGGTGATTGCCATACCGGCTCTTCTCCTTTGTGCCCTCTTCTACATTCATTCCGTTGCAGGTGTAAAGCTGCACTGCAGGCAGATCCGTCCACGCCTCCATTACGCGGCCGCTGTCGGGATCCGTTGCGGTGGCAAACCTGCGCAGCCCTTCCCCCGCCAGCACCAGATTGTGGTCATATCCGCCGAACAGGGCAATCTGCTCAAAGGAGCCGTTGATGTCCTCCCCAAAAGTTCGGCCCTCCGTAAAGTCAAAGGGCGTACCCGCCACACTCAGAATCTCGCCGGTAGGCATGCAGTCCGACCCGTTGGGCGTAAAAAAGGGAGCATCCATCTGCAGCACCTGCGTATCGATGGAACCGCTGTTGTGGCCCGCCAAGTTAAAGTGGCTGTGGTTGGTCATGTTGATGACGGTGTCGTGATCGCTGACACCCTTGTAGGAGATAGTCAGCGCGTTGTCCTCTGAAAGGGAATAGGTCACGCAGCAATCCAGATTGCCGGGGAACCCATCCCCCAAGTGAGGCACCTTGCAGCGCAGTTCCAGAGTTTCCCCTGCAATTGTCCCCTCAAACATGCGATAGGTCATGCCGCCTTTGCCGCTGTGAAGGTTGTTCTCGCCGTTATTTCGTTCCAGCTCCCATGTTTTGCCGCCCAGCACAACCCGCGCCTGCTTGATGCGGTTGGCGTTGCGCCCGACAAAGGCCCCAAAAAAGGATTTGTTTGTCTCGTATCCGGATACATCCCCATAGCCCAGGATAACATCGGCAAAAACGCCGTTTCGATCCGGCACTCGCAGGCTGACGATGGATGCGCCGCAATCGGTAATCTGAACCTCCACACCATTCTGATTAATAAGGGTATACAGGGTAACCTCTTCGCCAGTGGAGCGTTTCCCCCACTGTTTTGCTGAAATAGCCATTTGCATCTACTCCATTTCCTGTAAAATAGGGGCACTAATCCCTCATGATGGATCGCGCTGAAAAACCAAGAATCTCCGATTCCAAAATGGTGGACGGATTGACAAACACATTGTTAACTGACATACCAAAGTGCAGATGCGGCCCTGTGGAAAAGCCGGTAGAGCCCACCTCCCCGATTTTCTGGGAGGCCTTGACCATGTCTCCGGTTTTGACATTGAGAGAATCCATGTGATAGTACCAGCTTTTCAGTCCAAAGCCATGCTCAATCAGCACTGTGTTGCCGGTTAGCTGCAAAAACCCGGCATACAGCACACGGCCATTGGCTGTGGCATTGACTCTGGTGCCGGTGGGCGCCGCCAGGTCGATGGCGCCATGGCGGCTGGAGGTCGGCCTTCCGTTGACATAGCGAATCATGCCGAACTCGGTGGTAACTCGGCCGCTTATCGGCCACACGAATTCGTTCCAGTGCTGGGTATCGTCCGCCACCTGGCGAAGAGGTGCAATCGCCGCTTCATATTCGTTGTTGGCCTTTTGGTCATCAAGGGTTGAAGAGGTTGTGCCGGAATCCACCGCCAGATTCTGAATCTGGAACTTTTTGTCGTTGACCTTGATTCCCCACTTCACGCTGCGATCGCCACAGTACAGGTTGATGTAATGCTCGCCCACACCGGTATAGTAGCTGACCGGCATCAGCGCCAGCTTGCCGCCCTGCTTGTCGTCAAAGAATTTTGGGGTGAAGGCGATGTCGCTTTCAAAGCGAATCGTCTCCCCCTCCTTGCAATTGTTGACCCGCAGTACCATTACCTCGCCGGGATAGGTGCTGTCGCCCTCAAT
>JAJDGX010000101.1 GCA_030265885.1 Ruminococcaceae bacterium OttesenSCG-928-L11
GCTTTATCTCAGACAGGATATCGTCTACATTGTAGTTTTTATCCATGGAAACCTCCTATGTCAAAGGCGTGTGCCTGTTCAGGTCACAATCTGGCGATTTGGATCTGCAGCGGCTGCAATGCGGTGAAGGGGCAGACCCGCACAGCAAAATTGATCGTCATCCTGACCGATTTGCGTCCCCGTTCCACCCAGCCTCCGTCTGACTGCCACGGAGTAATTTGCGGGATAAAAATCCCTCATGATAAATCACTTGCGGGATTTACAAGGAGTTCAGCCCCTTGAATGGGGTTTGGGGCGCAGCTGCGACAGCGGATGTTGGTTCCTATCTATGAATGCAACCCAGGCACCTCTACCCGGCACCTATTTTGCTGCCAGCTTCCCCCTCTGGCGGGATACCTCGTACATGATGATCCCCGCCGCCACAGAGGCGTTGAGGGAGTTGATTTTCCCCTTCATGGGCAGGGAGACGGTGTAGTCGCATTTTTCCTTGACCAGTCTGCCCACGCCCTTGCCCTCGGAGCCTATTACAAGGCCGACAGGGCCGGAGAAGTCGGTCTGGCACCAGGGCTCGCCGTCCATATCGGCGGCGTAAAACCAGATGCCCTGTTTTTTCAGGCTGTCAATGGTAGTGGCCAGGTTGGACACCCGCACCACCGGGATATGGGAAACCGCACCGGCCGAAGTCTTTGCCACTGCAAAGGTCAGCCCGGCGCTGCGCCGTTTGGGTATAATGATCCCGTGGGCTCCCGCTGCCTCCGCCGTGCGGATAATGGCACCCAGGTTATGGGGATCCTCGATTTCATCCGCCACAATCAGGAACACAGGCTCGTCGCCCGCTTTGGCAAAGATGTCCTCCAACTCGCTGTAGGAGGCCCCCGCCGTCACCGCGATGACGCCCTGGTGATTGGCATGGGCACACATGTTGTCCAGCTTGACGCCGGCCGCCTCCTTGATGAGGATGCCCTTCTCCCTGGCGATGGCGGCAATGCGCACAATGGAACCGCCCAGCCCCTTCTGGATGTAAAGGCACTCCACTTCACTGTCGGTGCGGAGCAGCTCTGTTACGGCGTTGCGGCCTATGACGATGTCCTCCCGCAGGGGGGCCTTTTCGCCGTCCCGGGGCTCGGAGTGATTTCTGTTAGGTGGTCTATGCTCTCTATTCATGTATATTCAGCGTGTTTCCTTTAATAAATGATGTGGAATCTTTTTCTAAAATAGTATATCATATCCATGTGGCATTTGGCTACTAAAAAACGACATATTCCCCAAAATTATTATACGTATGGTATATTTGCGACATGAAATCACAGAAGGGAGAGCGAAATATCGTGTATGCCTTTATCTGTTACGACAACTGCTCCACCTGCAAAAAAGCCGAGCAGTGGCTGGAGTCTCACGGGATAGCCTTTACCAAGCGCCCCATCAAGGAGCAAAACCCCACCGAGGAGGAGCTGCGGGAGTGGCACGCCAAAAGCGGCCTGCCGCTGAGGCGCTTTTTCAACACCAGCGGACTCATCTACCGGGAACTGAAGCTGAAAGACAGGCTGGCGGACATGCCGGAGGCGGAGCAATATCCAATTCTCGCCACCGACGGGATGCTGGTAAAGCGCCCCCTGCTCATCGGGGATGACTGTGTTCTGGTGGGCTTCCGGGAGGCGGAGTGGGCGGCGGCTCTGACGAAATAGACGGCATTTTGTCGCGTCGCGGCACCTCTTGTCATCGGATTACAATTTGTAATTTTTACCAACCATTATACAATTATACAATAAAGGATGGACAAAAAATGAAAACCTTATACCTTGAATGTGTTTCCGGCATCAGCGGAGATATGACCGTGGCGTCGCTTCTGGATTTGGGGGCGGATCCCGCCGTGCTGCAGGCGGGGCTGGACAGTCTGCACGTGGACGGCTATCACATCCACATCGGGCGGGTCAACAAATCCGGCATTGACGCCTGCGATTTCCACGTGCATCTGGACAGCGAGGGGCATGGGCATGACCACAGCCATGACCATGACCACGGACGCGGGCACAGCCACGATCATGATCACGACCACAGCCATGACCACGAACACGAGCACAGCCATGACCATGAGCACGAGCACAGCCACGAACATAGTCACGACCATGGGCATGACCACGACCACATCCACCGCAACATTGGCGACATCACCGCCCTGATCCAGGCCTCCGCCATCTCGCCCCGGGCCAAATCCACCGCCATTGCCATCTTTGATGTGGTGGCGCGGGCAGAGGCCAAGGTGCACGGTCTGCCGGTGGAGGAGGTGCATTTCCACGAGGTAGGCGCGGTGGATTCCATTGTGGATATTGTGGGCGCCGCCATCTGCCTAGACAATCTGGGCATCGAGCGCGTCATCTGCTCTCCCCTGCGGGAGGGCACCGGCACTGTCCGCTGCCAGCACGGCATTATGCCGGTTCCCGCCCCCGCTACCCTGGAGATTATCCGAAGCCACCACATCCCCCTGATTATCACCGACAACAACGGCGAGATGGTCACTCCCACAGGGGCCGCCATTGTGGCCGCTCTGGCCGAAGGCTTTGACCCCCCCCCCCCGCCTGCACGGTTTTGGGCATCGGCTACGGCGCCGGCAAAAAGGAGTTCAAAACCGCCAACGTGGTGCGGGCCATTTTGCTGGAGGAAACCGCCGGTTCCTCCGACAGTGTGACAAAGCTGGAGTGCAACCTGGACGACATGACCGGCGAGGCCCTGGCCTATGCCTGTGAAAAGCTGCTGGAGGCCGGCGCCCTGGATGTGTGGACGACGCCCATCCAGATGAAAAAGGGACGGCCCGGTCAAATGCTCTCCGTCCTCATTCGCCCGCAGCAGGAGGCCGCCGTCACCGAGATGCTGTTCCGGCACACCTCCACCATCGGCGTGCGGGTGTCCCACCACAATCGCCATGTGATGGACAGGGTGGAAACCACGGTTAAGACTGCGTACGGCTCAGTTCCTGCAAAAGAATCCCGCTATGGGGAGACATGCAAAATTAAGCCAGAATTCGACGCAATCCGAAAGTTGGCCGACGAAAAAAATGTATCGGTTACCCAAATTCTGGATTCCGCATATACTGATCCCAGAACGTAAATGAAAGTTTATCATTTACGACTTGCAAATCGGTCTGTTTTGTACTATAATGTCCATACAGGAAAATCCCCGATTTGATGGAAACAGGAGAGGATTGCGGATGCCAGGCTATCAGGAACTGGATTCGGCGCGGCTGCTGTCGCTGCTGGACGAGTTGAAAACGGAATACGAAGAGGTCAGGGCAAAGGGCCTTCGGCTGGATATGTCCCGCGGGAAGCCGGGGACCGATCAGCTGGATTTATCCGACGCCATGCTGGCCAACCTGAAGCCCGGCGAACTGAGCACCGAGGGCGGCTTCGAATGCCGCAACTACGGCCTGCTGGATGGCATTCCGGAGGCCAAGCGCCTCATGGGAGAGATTCTGGGCGTATCCCCGGAGACCACCTTCATCGGCGGCAACGCATCCCTGAGCCTGATGCACGACTGCATCACCTTCTCCTTCATTCACGGGCTGCCCGGCGCAACCCCCTGGTGCAGGCAGGACACCGTCAAGGTGCTTTGCCCCTCCCCCGGGTATGACCGCCACTTTGCAATGGCGGAGCATTTCGGCTTTGAGCTTGTCCCCGTCGCCATGACGGCGGAGGGCCCCGATATGGATCAGGTAGAGGCTCTCATCCGGGATTCCGCCGTCAAGGCCATCTGGTGTGTGCCCAAATATTCCAATCCCCTGGGCATCACCTTCTCCGACACCGTTGTCCGCCGGATGGCTGCCCTGTCCCCCGCCGCCCCGGATTTCCGCATTTACTGGGACAACGCCTACGCGGTGCATCACCTGGATACCCAGAACCCCGATATCCTGCTGAATCTGATGGAGGAGCTGGAGCGGAACGGCCGACAGGATATGGCCTTCACCTTCACCTCCACCTCCAAAATAACCTACGCGGGCGGCGGCATTTCCGCCGCAGGCATGAGCAAGACCAACTTTGACTGGTTTATGGCCCACAAAACCGTGCAGACCATCGGCTACGACAAGGTGAATCAGCTTCGCCATGCCAGGATGTTTCCGGATATGGGCCATGTCACCGCCCACATGGCCAAACACGCCGCCATTCTCCGCCCCAAGTTCCAGACCGTGCTGGATATGCTGGAGCCCCTCGGCCGGGATGGCATCGCCAGCTGGAACAAGCCGAACGGCGGCTATTTCATCTCCCTGGACACTCTGCCCGGCTGTGCCAAGCGGGTCGGCCAGCTTTGCAAGGAGGCCGGCGTGGTGCTGACAACCCCCGGTGCCACCTTCCCCTACGGCAAGGATCCGGAGGACAAAAACATCCGCATCGCCCCCACGCTCCCTCCCATCAGCGAACTGGAGCAGGCGGCGGCTCTCCTCTGCCTCTGTGTGCGGATAGCCAGCGCGGAAAAAATACTGGCGGATCGAACCGGCTCCTCCCGCCCCCGGGCAGGCGCCGCCCACTGATCCTCCACAGCCAATGCAGCCATCATGCACCGGGTGCAGCCTCCTTTGCGGGAGACTGCACCCGGTGTTTCGATTTATACGAAATTCTCCGCTTGCTTTGCCTATTCTGTCAATTGTTTTCCGGGGTTTGATTTAGTATACTGAAATTATAATTTGCGTATTCCACTTTGTCGGCACAGGAGGTCACCATGGAACCACAAACCACAGATACTCTTACCCGAATCAAGGAAAACATCGAACGCGTCATCGTGGGCAAATCGGAAGCCATTGATCTGGTGCTTATCTGCCTGCTTTGCGGCGGCCACGCCCTGATTGAGGACGTGCCGGGACTGGGCAAAACCTCTTTGGTATCCGCCCTGGCCGACAGCATCGACTGCTCGTTTCAGCGCATTCAGTTTACGCCGGATGTATTGCCCTCCGACGTTACCGGCTTCACCCTGTACCACCCCACCACCGGCGAGCGGCAGTTTTACCGGGGCGCTGTCATGAGCCAGATTGTGCTGGCCGACGAAATCAACCGCACCAGCCCCAAGACTCAGTCGGCCCTGCTGCAGGCCATGCAGGAGGGCGTTGTCACCGTGGACGGCGAAACCCACCGGCTGCCCCGACCCTTTATGGTGTGCGCCACCCAGAATCCGGTGGAGCAAACCGGCACCTATCCCCTGCCGGAAGCACAGCTGGATCGCTTCTTGATGCGCATTTCCATGGGATATCCCGCCCTCGCCGACGAGGTCACCATTCTGGAGCGAAACAAAAGCAGGACAGCAACTGCGCCCTTATCTGCCGTTGCCGACGCCGCCGCGATTTTGGCCCTGCAGGATGAGCTGGAGGCCATGACCTGCATGCGAAGCATCCTGACCTACATTGTGGACATTGCCCGCCGCACCCGGGAGCATCCCGATGTGGAACTGGGCGTCAGTCCCCGTGGATCCATTGCGCTGATGAAGGCGGCCATGGCCAGGGCTATGCTGTCCGGCCGCAATTATGTGTTGCCGGACGATGTGCAGCGCATGACAGCCCCCGTGCTGGCCCACCGGCTTGTGCTGACCGCCCAGGCCTACATCCAAAACCAAACCGCCGAGGCGGTGCTGACCGAGATTCTCCGCCTTGCCCCCGTTCCCGCCGTCACCGCCGGGTAGGGGATTGCACGGCGCATCACAAGGGCAAAGGAGGGAGCATCTGCGTGAAGAGTCTGAAACTCATTTGGTATACCGCTATGGCCGCGCTGCTCGTCGCCGGTCGGATTACCGGCAGGCGGGAGTTGTTCCTCCTGCTGTTTTTTATGGGGTTTGTGGTGCTGTATTCCCTGGCCCTCAACGCCTGGACCATCCTCTCCTTCTCCTACGTGCAGGAGGTCTCGGAGCCCGCCACCGTCAAAGGCTCCGCCGCCCGTCTCCGCCTTGCCATCTACAACGACAAGCCCTTCCCCTTTACATTGATGCAGCTGCGGGTGGAGACTGTCTCCGCCGCCCAGCCCGCCCTGCTGAGCTTCAACCTTTCCCCCAACAGCCGCATTTCCTTTGACATTCCCCTTCACTGCGTATATCGGGGGGTGTACCCCGTCGGCATGACCCGGCTGGAGGTCAACGACCTGTTTGGGCTGTTGCGGCTGTCCTTTGATATGCGGGCTCTGTCCTACTACCGCCAGCGGGAGATTCGGATTTACCCCCAGCTGCCCTCCGGCGGTGCCCTTCGGGCGCAAAACACAGACTCCAAGTTCCAGGGCGGCGGCCTGCACCGCCTGTCGGAGGAGGGGGAGGCCTTTTCCGATCTGCGCCGGTATCGCCCGGGAGATCCCTTAAAACGGGTGCACCGCACTGCATCGGTTCGCCGACGGGAATTGTATGTCAAGATCTATGACATCCCCATGGAAACCTCCGCCCTGATTGTGCTGGACAACGCCATCGGCATGGATGGAGAGAACGCGCTGCACCTGGCCGATGTAGCCTGTGAGTGTGCCGCCGCCGTGGCCCATTACAGCCTGCGTGCCGGCTTCACCGTGGCGCTGGCATCGTCGGAGACCACCCGGCAAACCGTCCTTTGTCGCAGCCCCCGGGAGTTTCCCCGCCTCTACGACGAACTGGCAGCCGCCCCGTTTTTTGACAGCCAGGGCAGAAACGTCATGTTCCGCGACCGGTTTTCTCACCCCTCTCCTCTTCGGGGCCGCTGCGATCTGCCTGCCGTGCTGACCGCCGAGGCCCGGAGCCGGCAAAATCTCAAGGCCGTCACCGTCATATCCACCGCCGCATCCCCCGCCATTCGGGACGCCATCAGCGGCCTGCTGCGAGAGGGCTGCACCGTCAAATACATTCTCCCCACCCTGTCCGGCTCGGCAAAGCGGCCCGACCTGCTCCCCGCCGCCGTGGAGGTCATCCCCGTCGCCGTGGGGGATAACTGCGCCCTTGTCCTCAGTCAGATGCATTGACCGTCCTCTCGGACAGGCGCACAACAGAAAGGAACACGCCCCTTGAATCGCAAGCATGACACCACCCCCTTCACCTATCCGGAGGGCACCAAGGAGGCCGTGTCCCGGCCGAACCGCCGGTTTGGCTGGGACTGGCAGGGCACACTGGCGGACGGCATCGCCTGCATTCTCCTCTCCACCGCCGTCGCCTTTGGCCTGTTTGCCTTCACGGAACTGGAATATGGACTGTGGGACAGCCTCGGTTATGCCGCCATCGCGGCCATCGCGGTTTGTTTGTGTCGCATTCGGTGGTGGGTGTTCCCTGCTCTTTTGGGAGCGATGGCAGGCGGCTTCGCCTTGTTTCACGCCATCGCCGGCACCCTGCGGGAGGCCGCCGCCCACGCCGTCGGCATTGGAGGCTGGCTGCTGTCCGGCGCCTATTACAGCGAACTGTACACCACCCCCTTCACCCTGGGGCTGTTTCAGTTTTTGCTGGTGCTGCTCTGTGCCGCCGCGATTCTCCCCTTGATCCGCAGAGCCGTGCTCCTCCCTGTTGCAGCGGCGTTGACCCTCGGGGTCGTGTTGGCGTGTCACCTTCTGGCCCGCTCGGATCTCGCCACCTCTCTCGCTCTCTGGGCGGCGGGACTTGTCATTTTGCTGCCTGGCTTTTACGCGGGCAGGGTGGCAAAAAGCCACGGCGGCGCGGATATTTCCCCCTCCCGCATGAAGGCCGTGGCCATCCCCGGTGTGCTGCTTGCCCTGCTGCTGGCCATGGCTCTCACCCCCGAGGACACCTCCCATTGGCAGTCCCGGAGCCTCAACAATCTGATAGCCGACATCGCCACTCTGTTCCGGGGGCCGGGAAGTTCCGGCCCCTGGTCTGCCTCCAACTTCTCCCTGGAGGCACTGGGCTTTCAGGCGGAGACCGGACGCCTGGGCGGCCCCGTTGTGCTGACGGACAGGGACACCCTGTCCGTCACCTCCCTTGTCCCCGTCTACCTGAAGGGGACAGTCTCGGACACCTACACCGGCCTTGGCTGGGAAAACCGATACAGCGACGGCGATTACCGCTACGAAAGTCTGCTCTTCCGAAGCGGGCGGCGGGAGGCCTTTGATCTGGACAGGCCCCTGGGCGGATACCGGGCCCGGGGTCTCTACCAATCGCTGACCCGGGAAATTGACGTCTCCATCCGCCACGAGGTCAACACCTACACCACCCTGTTTACAGCGGGACGACCCTCCGATATCCGCCTGAGCGGCAGCCTGTACGACACCGAGTTCTACTTCAATCTCCGCTCGGAACTGTATATGTATCTGCGGATGCCCTCTCTGTACGGCATCGAGCTGGAAACCCGGGTCTGGGATTGGAACAACCCGGAGTTTGACGACACCTTCCGCCGCCTGGAGCAGCTTGCTCTCAGCCGCAGCGACAGCCGCTACGATGCCCTGCTGGAACGCTATACCGCCCTGCCCGACACCCTGCCCGATTCGGTCTATGACGCGGTGGCGGCTCTGACAGCGGAACTGGATTCCCCCTATGACAAGGCGACCTGCATCCGGGACTGGCTGGCACAGACAGCCACCTACACCCTGAACCCCCAGCTGCCGCCGGAGGACGCCGACTTTGTGGCCTATTTTCTGGAAACCGGCGAGGGCTATTGCACCTACTATGCCTCTGCCATGGCGGTTTTGGCGCGATGCGCCGGGATTCCCTCCCGCTATGTTCAGGGCTTTGCCCTGGAGCGTCACCCCTCCGGCGAGGAAAATCGATATATGGCCAATGGCCGCACGGCCCACGCCTGGGCGGAGTTGTATTTCCACGGCATTGGTTGGGTGGAGTTTGATCCTCTCCTGTGGGATGTGGATGCCCCCCTTAATCCCCGGGAGGAGTTGCCGGAACCCGAGCAGGTGGAGACTCCTCTCACGCCGGAACCAGAGCCCGAGCCTTCCACAGAGCCGGATTTCCCCTACGAATCTGTTGTGCCGGAAAACACCTTGTCCGAGGCTGCCGCACCGCGCTCCCGGCTGCTTCCCGTGTTACTGGCCGCCATGGCGGTTCTCGTTTTGCTGGCGCTGCTTCGGCTGGGTTTTGCCTGGGCCATGAACAGCAAACTCCGCGCCTATGCCTCCAACCGGGTTTTCCGCAAGTATCCCGTTCCTGCCGATGCGCTTTCCTATTATTATACCGATATCCTTCGGCAGCTTGCCCTGCTGGATCTGGCCCCTCGCCCCGGCGAGACTCTCTCCACCTTCCCCGGACGCGTGGATCGCCGCCTCGCCCTGGAGGGCTGCTCCCTGGAGGCCATCGCCCAGCCACTGACGCGGATGTATTTCGCCGGGCAAGCCCCCTCTCGCTCCGACGCTGAACTGGCCCGGGACTATCACCAGCGCCTGGAGCATCTGCTGATGGAACGCTTGGGCAGAA
>JAJDGX010000102.1 GCA_030265885.1 Ruminococcaceae bacterium OttesenSCG-928-L11
GCCAAAAATATTATTAATCCGGCGGCCACCGTCCTGATGCTCCAGGATTTGCATCATCGTCGAGGCAGTTCTTTTTGAGAAATAAATCGACCCATAGCCCTCTGTAGTACCCATCTTCTTGAACTGTAGGGTGAAATCCTTTGCCATTGGAACCTTGATTCGGTTGTATTGGCTGCTTCCAATGGCATATAGGCTGGTAGTCCCCAAAAAGGCTAGTCGGCTATCCCTTATAACGCGCTTACCCTTCATCCTTGAAGCAATTTCACTTACCTGTCGTTCGTACTTTTTTGTGTAATCGTGAATAACCGTCGGACTACAGGCTAACATACTTACCAACTTGCCTCCTAGCAGTTCATTATAGGGTGGGATGGCACCGCAAACAATAATTTCCATCATGTTCGAACCAATTTTAGTTTTGCGATTAGCAACCAAGGACGTGTTGATCGCTTTTCGCCCAGCCTCTGTTCGAAGCAATTCGTTGAGCCAGTCTACATAATTATTCTTCTTTGCAGAATTAAATACACTCTGTGCCTCCAACAATCTTGCGAGCTCGGCAGCTCTTTTTTTGTAAAACAGGGGCTCGCGTGCTTCGTCCTCCCAATTTGAAACATTGCCGGTTTTTTTGTTGTTAATAGCCTTCTCGCGAAGTGCCTCAGATAACTCCTTCAACTCACGTATTTTTTCTGGCGAGGGGTATTTTGTATTCCTGTTATAACCCAAATCCCTGACATAAATATCTCCAATGGCATCATGGAGATTTTTGATAAGTAATTTTAAAGTCTTTTCAGAATAGAGCCTTATTCTCTCTTTGTACGCTGCTTCGGTCTCCAAAAATGTAGTTTTTTTTGATTTAATCACACCATTAGTACCGCTAACCAAATTTTCTGAGACCTCATTTTTTTCTTGTCTCTTCATTTGCTGCTTAATTGCCTCGACTGTCCAGCCAATTTCATCATCGCGTACGGTTAAGTTAAGAACTGAATTTCCTAATGCAAAAATCCCAATTACAGGATGAAATGGCTGAGCAGCATCGCGTACCAAATAGAAAAGATTACGTCCAGGCATTGATTTATATGGAATAGACCAAGTGTATCGAAAATATCTCCATATTTCAGAGTCGTAGTATCCTGTATGCTCATCGCGCGTGTGCGTAACCAATTGAATGTAGGGTTGGATAAACTCAGTATCCTCGCGTCGAATAGCATCTACGAGAAATTCTCTATCTCCGATCAGATTTTCCACTGAAATGCTTACACCATTAAACGGCTTGCTTTTTTCCATATGTGTAATAAACCGTAATACAGATTCATCTTGAAATTGCGCACGTCGTTCCGAATCAAGCCTATACCGAACATGCGATTTGTCCAAGGCTGTATCATCTGTAATTCTCAAGAAAAGGGTCTCGCGATTTATCTCGACGGTCCAGCCCTGTTGTGTCAAATCATATAGGGTGCTCAATGCAGCCTTGTATTTAAGCATATCAATATCGTCCGGCTCGCACTGGAGTGTGTCCAGTTCTCTGCGGATTAGCTCGCTCTTATAATTCGGATAGGCTCGAGCAAGGTTTGCGATTAAATGGTTAAAGCGTCTTTCTCCTTCGCCATCAAGAATTGGCGAAAATGCTTCTAGTATTTCCTCAGCCACAAATTGGCCTCCTTGTCAAACGATTTATGTTATTCTGAAGCCTCACCAGAGCGTAACCAGGCATCAACCTCAGAGAGCTTAAAACGCCATGATTTTCCTACTTTAACAGCAGGGAGGTTTTTCTGTGCAATCCAAGCAAAGACAGTCTGCTTGTTGATGTTTAGGTATTCAGCAACGGTTTTCGTATCAACCCATTTTTCGGTGTTTAGCTCATTCATAGCTCCGCACTCCTTAAGCCGTTAATGTATAAAAGAATAACATAAAGTCACACGTTATTCAATTATTTCACATAGTATTAAACGGTTTTGAATAATGGATATTTAAAATCATCTGCACAGACTGTGAAAATAGGGGAGCTGCCGTGCCTAATCAAGTGACGCGAGAAGAAAAATACATTCTCATTGAGGCCCGCAAGAAATTGGGGCTGACGCAGCAGCAGGTCGCGGACAAAGCTCAGGTCGCCATGCGGCATTATCAGATGTTTGAGGGTGGTAAACGCAAGCTGTCAACCGCATCGTTCTGGACAGCGGCTAAAATATTGCAGGCGTTGGAGCTTGATGTTACCACCTTTGCCCGTGGGGGATATGCAACAACAGACAGTGATGAACAATAATAGGCGGCGCTGGTTTTATTGCCAGCGCCGCCTTGCGTATCCTGTGATGCCGTTAAATCACGCCTATCTTTTTAAGATAAGCAAAGCAGTCGGTATGTCCACGGAAGTAAATCGCCTGCCGTTCGATATCCTCCATCTGCTGTGTCAGGCTGATGTGCTGTACCAGTGCCTTGTGTTCATCTGCGGTCAGGCTGAGCGCCCCGCTGCCGTCCATTGCGTCCCCGATGATTGGATAGCTTGCCTTGATTTGCTTTGCTTCATCGTACAACGCGATATATGCCTCATTCTCCTCGGACATATTTGAAACAATGTCGCTGTCGATTTCCGCAAAGGCATCCTCGATTCGCTGCGCAAGGTCATAGTAATCGCCGTGGTTCTCGCCCATAACAATCAGCTCCCATCCCGTTTTATTCTACTATACCCACCCGCAAAAATAATATCAAATGTATAATTGTGGGTTTATCGCTCCCGCCCTGATTCCCTCGGCGGCGGCTCCGACGCATCCTCATCAGGGGCGTAGTCCAAAATGGCACTGTCCTTCTCGTCCATATTCAGCAGAATATTCAGCTCCTTCAGCCGCTCGGATTTCTCCCTGTACTCCTGCTCCTGGGGGAAGGGGCGGTCTATCTCGCCCTTGGCCGCCTCCATCTGCGTTTGTACGCCCTCAAGCTGCTTTTCGCAGTTGCTCAGCGCATCCCCAAAGCTCTCCAGCTTATTGTCCAGCCGGGTGATGTTGCCGTGGATATCCGACCCCAAATTAACCGTGTGACTGAGCGCGCCGGACAGGGTAACGCGGTATTCCTTGCTCATGGTTTCAAAGGATAGAATCATCGAAAAGCCACGGTATTCGCCCAGGGGAATAGGATCAGGGCTGCTCATGGCCTTGCAGGCTTCGATGATGGTGGTTCCGGCCTCCTTTTTGTCGGCATAAAGAATCCCGCCTATTTTCATGGGCGGGAAGCGGTCTTTATCGGCGGGATGCTTCGCTATGGTTTCCATGTCGGCCTTGTAGCCGGAGATGCGCTCGGTCAGCCGTTTTATCTCCTGTGGATATTCCTTTAGCACCTTATCCTCCAACGAATACCGCTGGCTCTGATGGCTGGCGTGCAGGATTTTCAGCCTGCCAACATCCATTTCAAGCTGACACTTTTCAATGATGAATGGATTGCCGGTGGCAAGCGCCTTGATTTCCGCATAGGATAAGGCTGTTTCGTCCACGTCCTCGGCGCTTCGCACCGGGGTCTTGCTGGTCATTATCTGCGCGATGAACTTCTGCTTGTTCTCCACAAGCTGATAGAGATAGCTGTCAAATGTCGATTCTGTGACATAACGAAACACCTCAACCTCCGGGTTTTTGTTGCCCTGACGCACAATTCGGCCAAGGCGCTGCGCCAAATCCGCCGGTCGCCACGGACAATCCATATCGTGGAGCGCGATGAGGCGATCCTGGACATTGGTGCCCGCACCCATCTTCTGCGTGCTTCCCATCAGGACGCGAACCTGCCCCTTTCGCACCTTGGCGAACAGCTCCTTTTTCTTTGCTTCGGTGTCGGCAGTGTGGATAAAGGCAATTTCATTTTCGGGGACGCCTCTGCCGATCAGCTTACCGCGAATATCGGCGTAGACGTTTTGGAACGCACCGTCCGTTTCCTCCGCAGCGACAATGCCTTTTGGGGTGGAGAGGTCACAGAACACAAGCTGGGTCAGGCGCTTTTCCTGCGTGTCATCCCAGACACAGAAAATATTCTCCACGCAGGCAGACACCTTCCCCTCCGGGTCATCGGGCAGCATGGGGTTTAGAAGCCGCTGGTCAAGCGCCAGCTTGCGCCCGTCATTTGTCACCTTGAGCATGTTGTCAACGGTCGGGTCTACCTCGCGGTTGCGGATGGCGGCGGCGCGCTCGGCCAGATCGGCCACCATCTCCTTCTGCCATTCACTCGGCTTGATGACCTCGGTGTGGAAATTGGCTTTTGGCACAGGCAAATCGAGCATATCGGCGGTCTGGATATCCGCCACCATGCGGAACATGCTCATCAGCTCCGGCAGATTATAAAACTTGGCGAAGCGCGTCTTTGCCCGGTAGCCGGTTCCCTCCGGTGCAAGCTCGATGGCCGTCACGGTTTCCCCGAAGGTGGAGGCCCATGCGTCAAAATGCTGCAAGTCGTTTTGTACAAGCGCTTTGTACTGGAGATATCGCTGCATGGTGTATAGCTCAACCATGCTGTTGCTGACCGGCGTGCCTGTGGCGAACACCGTACCGTGGCCATCTGTGAGTTCATCAAGATACTGGCATTTCATAAATAAATCGCTGGATTTCTGCGCTTCGGTCTGTGCGATACCCGCCACATTGCGCATTTTTGTCACGAGGAACAAATTCTTATAATAGTGCGCTTCATCTACAAACAGGCGGTCAACGCCCAGTTCCTCAAAGGTGACGACATCATCCTTTCTGGATTGATCGGTGATTTTGGCCAGCCTATTCTCAAGGTTTTTTCGGCTCTTTTCCATCTGCTTGATGGTGAACCGCTCACCCTTGCCCTCCTTGACCTCCGCGATTCCCATGAGCAGCTCGTCAATCTGGCGCTGCAACATGGCCTGCTGCCGCTCCACGCTCATGGGGATTTTCTCAAACTGACTGTGACCGATGATGATCGCGTCATAGTCGCCGGTGGCGATGCGGGCACAAAACTTCTTGCGGTTCTTCGTTTCAAAATCCTTTTTGGTCGCTACAAGAATGTTGGCGGATGGGTAAAGCTGTAAAAACTCCGCCGCCCATTGCTCGGTAAGATGGTTTGGAACGACAATCAGACTTTTGCTGCACAGCCCCAGCCGCTTGGATTCCATTGCCGCCGCCACCATCTCATAGGTTTTGCCTGCACCCACTTCGTGCGCCAGCAGGGTGTTCCCGCCGTAAAGGATATGGGCGATGGCGTCGGTCTGGTGCTTTCGCAGGCTGATTTCGGGGTTCATGCCGGGGAACCGAAGATGATCGCCATTATACACGCGTGGGCGGATGCTGTTAAACTTGTCGTTGTAGAGGCGGCAAAGCCGCTCCCGCCGTGCGGGGTCGCTCCAGACCCACTCCTCAAACTTGCTGCGGATAATCTCCTGCTTGGCCTGCGCGATGGCGGTTTCCTTTTTATTGAGGACGGCTTTGCGCTTCCCGTCAGCGTCCTCGACATAATCAAAGACACGCACATCGCGCAGGTTCAGGCTTTCCTCAATGATCTTGTAGGCGTTCATGCGCTGGGTGCCATAGGTGTTGAAGCTGTGGACATTGGAGCGGTCGGCGTTTTTCTCCGTTATATTCCAGCTACCCATCAGCGGCATATAATGCACCTTGATGCGGTCACGGGCATAATAGGACGGCTGCAACAGCTCGACCATAAACTGCTGGATGATGTCCTCCGGGAGCCATGTCGCGCCCAGCCGCACAGAGATTTCACCGGCGCTCAAGTCTTGGGGCAATGCCGCTTCAAGGGCGCTGACATTGACGGAAAGGGCGGTGTCGTTCTCTGCGGCGGCCTGTGCGATCAACAGCTTTTCCCGCACATTGCCGGATAGATACTCATCGGCGGTGACATACAGGACGGGATCGCTGTTCGGTACACGAAAGATAACGCCCTCCAGCTCGGCCACCAGTGTATCCTCATCCATGCCGGTCAGCTCGGCCATATATGCGAGATCCACCCGCGCTTTTTCGGACATGGACACCGCCAGAGCTTCGCTTGCCGTATCCACATGGGTAATGTCGATATACGGCTTGATGGTGCGCTTATGGAACATATCGGCCTTGCGCTCCAGCTCGCCGTTTTCGTCGATAATCTCCAATGAGCAAAGCAGCGGGTAGGCGCTGTCCTGAGAGAAGGCGATGCTGTTGCCCCGCGTGTTAATCAGACCGTATTTGCGAGTGAAATCGTCATACAGGCGGTTTAGCAATGCCTGCTCCGATTGGATATCGCTTTCGGGATAGTCCTCGGTCTGATACTCAATCAGCCTGCGGACACATTCACGCAGCCCAATCATGCCTCGGACGCGGTTTCCCGTAGTGACCGGCAGCTCCACGGGAACCATGCGGCTGTCCTGCCGATAGTAGATGCTCCCATCCACAAGGGTGTAGCTGAAATTGCGCACATTTGGGTCGGCGGGGATTGTGTTATCTTCTTCCGGCTCGTCCTCGCCGCGCTCATACTCGCTGATTGATCCGTGGATGCCCATGATGGCGTCGGCAAGCTGCTCGGCCAGGTCGGCGTCGGGAAATGGGATGCAGGACACGCTGTTCTCAGCACCGTACATACGCTTGCCGCTGTCGATTGACATGGTTCCCAAAACCATGTCGGGGTGCTCGACAAAATAGCTGTTGATGGGGATTCCATTATCGGTTTCGCCCAAATGCACCCAATCGGGTTCTATGTCGGTGATCCGATCGCGCTTCTGCAAAAAGATGATGTCGGCAGTGACCTCGGTTCCGGCGTTCGCCATAAAGGCGTTCATGGGAAGCCGGATCGCGCCCAGCAAATCCGCCCGCTGCGCGATGTATTTGCGGACGGTGGGATTTTTCTTGTCCAGCGTGTATCTGGAGGTTACAAACGCGACCACGCCGCCCGGGCGAACCTTATCCAGCGTCTTTGCGAAAAAGTAGTCGTGGATATGGAATTTATGCTTATCGTACCGCTTATCCAACACGCCGTAGCCGCCAAAGGGCACGTTGCCGATGGCGAGGTCAAAGAAGCTGTCGGGCAGCTCGGTTTTCTCAAAGCCCTGTACCGCGATGCTGCTCTTTTGGTACAGCTGGCGGGCAATGCGCCCGGTCAGGTCATCAAGCTCCACGCCAAACAGCTTGCTGCCGCTCATGGACTGCGGCAGCAGGCCGAAGAAGTTGCCGACGCCGCAGGACGGCTCCAGAATGTTGCCGGTTTGAAACCCCATGTTTTCGATGGCCTTGTAGATGGCTTTGATGACTGTAGGGCTGGTGTAGTGGGCGTTGAGGGTTGTGGCCCGCGCGCTGGCGTAATCCTCCGGGGAGAGCAGGGATTTGAGTTCTGCGTATTCCTTCTCCCATGTGGGTTTACTTTCATCAAAGGCATCCGCCAAACTGCCCCAGCCAACGTACCGGGAAAGGATCTCCTGTTCCTCCGGGGTGGCGAAGCGGTTATCGGCTTCAACCGCTTGCAGAGTGCGGATGGCCTCCACATTGCCCCGATATTTTGTTTTTGCGCCACCATGACCGAGGGCATCATCCGTGATGACAAAGTTGTGCCGCTCAGCCATGGGTATTTCGGGGTGCGGGTCAAAGGTCTGCGTTTTACCGCGCGGCTTGGGCTTCTCCCATGCGGGGGTTAGCTGAACATCGGTGGCATCAGGCTCCCGATCACCCGCCCCAAGCTCAACCACGATGCTCTTTAGACTGGCCTTTTCCTCGGGTGGTGCAGCCGGTTCAGGCTCCGGCTGGATGGGCCGGTACATGCGGATGAAGTCCAGCGATTCAACGCGGAAGATGGGGAAGCCGGTGCTGCTTTCAAAGGTTATATCACGCAACTCCACTTTATCGGAATCCACCTCGATGGAATCTACAACAAACTGCCGCCCCTGTATCTCATAGCGGTCGCCGCGCTTTGGGGTGTACGGCTCCGGCATGGGTTTCTCTGCACGATCTGTGGCCTTCGCCCACTCCGGGCTGTCAGCATCCTGTTCGTGGCGATCAATGCTGTCGGCACCTGCCGAGATATCCTGATAAGTGAGGTCTAAAACATCCTCAATCAGCCATTCCCGGAACTGCGGCAAATTGCTGTACGCTTCATAAAAGACCGAGTCATCCACGCCGATGGATTCGGCAAGACTGTCAAGCTCCTTGCCAATCTCAGTTTCAGCAGCAAGCGGATCGGTATCTCTATCTCGCAGAAAAGGGTACAGCTCGCCTTTTTTAATTTCGTCCAGCAGTACAGGCAGATATTTTTTATATATACCTCGAGGCGATTCGGTCGGTGCCGCTTCCGGCTCAGGCGCGGCCTTGATCAGCTCATCGTTTAAGTGGCTTTCCCGCAGCTTGCGGTCAAATTCATCCCGGGGCATCTCCCGTGTGAACAGCGGCATGCTCACATCCCGCAGCACAACATGGGAATCATCAATAACATTGATTTCAAATTCTTCGATGCCAAGGTAGACGGTTGCACCAAGCTGAAGATCGTATTCGGCTGCGGGGTCACTGGCTGACGGCGCAGGCATTGCCGGTTGTATTGTTTCTCGCGCCTGTATTGTTTCTGTGGATTTATCTGCGGTTGTGAACAGGGAGAATGTTCCGTTTTGGTAGGCAGTCAGGTCGTCGAAAGCCTTCCGCATGGATTCATAGCGGCGGTCAAAATCGGCAGTGTTGTCGAGGATCTCCGCCATGCCGCTCAGGATTTCCGCGACACGCTCCGGCTGGTCAAGCTGCGGGCGGATAATCTTTTCGGCATCGGTAATATATGTGCCATATGGATAGGGGCGCGGTACATCCTCAGCCTGGTTATAGTAAAAGTGATAGATTTCTCTGGCCAGATAATCTTTTTCATATTCGGGCAGATGCGCAAGCTGCTGCGGGCTCATATAGCGGCCTGCGGCGATTAGTTCATCAATGCATCTCGCCACCTTTGGCCACGACAGAATCATCTTGTCGTAGGGCATATGATTGTTTTCGCGGCTGTACGCGATGCCCTTGCTGTCATGCCACTCATCAAACCCTGTGCTGCTTCTACCGCCAGTGCCGTACTCAGATTTAAGAAAATCGGCTTTCTCCTTGGCGGTATGGTCTTGCAGAAAATACGAATAGATGCGGTATTTTCCATCTTGCACATTGCCGCCGCCGGTAAGCACTGCGTCTATCTCGTCATGGGTAACGAAGCTGGGGCGCGCCGTAGACACCGACTCATCGGCGGTGAAGATCAGCGGCTCCCTCTGCAAATCGGAAAGACCGTTCAGCGCCGCCCGAAGGTGGTTTGCCGAAAAGCGAAAGCGCAGGAGATGCGGGTTTTCTGCAAAATCAGCGGCAAATTCGCGGAGGCCGTCGAGGATGATTTGACGCTGCTCCGGCTGCGC
>JAJDGX010000103.1 GCA_030265885.1 Ruminococcaceae bacterium OttesenSCG-928-L11
TTTGTTACTGTTTCAATTAGAGATTCGTATTTCTCTTACAAAAGAAAGAACCAAAGAAAGCGGCTTTTGTGTGGGGGAGTTTCGTTCTCTGCGGAGAACGACCAAAGGGCGCTGCCCTTTGGAAACCCGCAAACCTTTTGAAAAAGGTTTGACCCAAAACTTATTTAATCATTGTGTGGTCAGTGCTCGGACGGTGTCGCCGTCAATCCGCCGCACTATGCCGTGGGTGTAAATGTCAAAATGCTTCTGCCAAAACCCGTAGGCGGCCGGGTTGATGCTCTCGCAGTCCACCCCCAGCAGGCGATAGCCCTCGGCGTACAGGGTGGCGCACAGATAGCGCAGCAGGGCTTCCGCCACACCCTTGCCCCGGTATTCCGGCAGGGTGTAGGCCCCGGTGATGTGGGTATAGCCCGGCAGCTCCCGCAGGAAGGTCTCCCCTTCGGCGCTGGTTTTCAGCATGGCAATCACTTGGCCCTGTTGCCGCGCCACAAAGAAGCGGGCGCTGTCGGCAGCGGCGTTCTGCAAAAATTCCGCCTCGGTCTCCGACCGGCGCAGGATGAAGGTGGGGCTGGCTGCCATGTGAACGTCCAGCGCCAGCATCAGGGGATGGGCCTGCAGAAAGGCGGACGATGGAAGTTCCTCCATGGTATAGCCGTCGCTGTCCGGAATCGGGGCAGCCTCCAGCCGTTTGACGGCGTCCACACAGCGGATGCCAAAGCCGTAGCGGTAAAACAAGGCGTTGGCCGCCTCGTCGTGGGCGTAGAGGCTGATGCCGTGGCTGTGAGCCCCCGCCCGCGCCCATTTTTCCCCGGCGGCCTGATACAGACGGCCATACAGCTTCTCCCGGTTTTCCGGGATTGTGCTGTGGGCATGCAGGGGTGAGAACACCCCCACTGTCTGGGTGGAACGAAACGCATTGCCAAAGGGCCCCTCAGCGCACAGATAGCCCAGCAGCCTGCCGTTTTCCACAGCCGCCACGCCCAGGCCGTTTTGGGCAAGGGAGGTTAACTCCGGCCACTGCCCCGCGTTGGGCAAATCCGGGCAGTGGGCCTGCTCCGCTCGGTAGGCCTCCCGATTGAGCCGGATGGCGGCCTCGCAATGGGTGGGGGTAAAATCTACAATTTGCATCGGTTTTCTCCTGTTTGGTTGGTACAAAAACGGCCCGTTTCGCCAAAATGCGGAACGGGCCTTGCGTATATATGCGTCGCCTATTTCTTTGGTTTTCCCCCGAAGCGGTTTTCTGTGCCGTTGAGGAGGCGCTTGATATTGCCCCGGTGAACAAACAACAGCACAAAGCAGGTAATCAGCGCGCAGGAGGTCTCGAAAATAACTGGTCGCCCCTGGATCATCCGCACCACCAGAGTCAGGATGGGGTACGCAATGGCGCCCAGGATGGATCCGATGGAGACAATCCGGGTGATAAACACCAGCGGAATAAACACCGCGCACAAAATAAGGAACACGATGGGGTTGACCATCATAATAACGCCCAGCATGGTGACGACGCCCTTGCCGCCCTTGAACCCGAAATACAGGGGGAACAGGTGGCCCAGCATAACAAACAGCCCCGCCACATATCCGGCGTAGGACTCGATATAGCCGCTGTAGCGGAAGATAACCCGGGCGATGAGAACCGCCACAACCGCCTTGAGCAAATCGCCGCAGGCTGTGATGACAGCGTGCTTTTTGCCGTAGGTGCGCAGGATGTTGGTCATGCCCGCGTTGCCGCTGCCGTGCTTGCGCACATCGTCCTTTTCCACGGTCTTGGATAGAATGATGGCGGTGTTCAGGCTGCCCAGCAGGTAGGATATCACCGCGATTATCCCACATGAAACCCAAAACTGTACTGTAAACATATTCTACTCTCCACCTCGCCCGGGCATGATAGTCCTTATAGTATACCTTACTTCAGCGTCATTGTCTGTATGGCATTTTCCCGAATAACGGGGCTCCAGTATGGATAATCCGCCAAAGGACGGCTACGCCTTGCCGTCGCCCCGTTCCCGCACAATCATTTTAATGGGGGTTCCCTCCAACCCAAAGGTTTCCCGGATCTGGTTCTCGATATACCGCTGATAGGAAAAATGGAACAGCTCCGCCCTGTTGACAAAGCAAACAAATGTCGGGGGCTTCATGGAGGACTGGGTCATGTAGTAGATCTTCAGCCGCTTGCCCTTGTCGGAGGGGGGCTGCACCCGGGCAGTGGCATAGGCCAGCAGGTCGTTGAGGCGGCCGGTGGAAATGCGCATGGCGTTTTGCTCGGCCACAAACTTGATGAGCTCAAACAGCTTGTGGATGCGCTGGCCTGTCAGCGCGGAAATAAACAGGAAGGGGGCATAGCTCATAAACGCGAAGTCGACTTCCAGCTTGGCCCGGAACTCCTGCATGGTTTTGCCGTCCTTTTCCACGGCGTCCCATTTGTTGACGGCGATGATGCAGCCCTTTCCGGCCTCGTGGGCGTAGCCGGCTACCTTGGAGTCCTGGTCGGTGAAGCCTACGGTGGCGTCGATGAGAATGACGCAGACATCGGCTCTGTCCACGGCCATGTAAGCCCGCAGTACACTGTAGCGCTCGATGGCTTCCTCTACCTTGGCCTTGCGGCGGATGCCGGCGGTGTCGATGAAAACGTATTTGCCCCGCTCGTCGTCGATGACGGTGTCGGTGGCGTCACGGGTGGTGCCGGCCACATCGGAGACAATGACGCGCTCCTCCCCGGCGATGCGGTTGACCAGGGAGCTTTTGCCGACATTGGGCTTGCCAATGATGGCTACCTTGATGTATTCCTCGCCGAACTCATCTTCCTTGTCAAAGTCGATGTGCTCGTACACCACATCCAGCAGGTCGCCGGATCCGTGGCCGTGGGCGGCGGAGACACCGATGGGATCCCCCAGGCCCAGGTTGTAGAACTCGTAAAACTCCGGCGGCGGGTCGCCTACCGAATCGCATTTGTTGACACACAGCACAATGGGCTTGCCGCTTTTCAGCAGCATGGCCGCCACGTCGGCGTCGGTGGCGGTGACGCCGGAGCGCAGGTCGGTGACGAATATGATGGCGTCGGCGCTGTCGATGGCGATGGTGGCCTGACGGCGCATCTGGGCCAGCATGGAGGAATCGCTGAACGGCTCGATGCCGCCGGTATCCACCAGCATAACCGTCTTGCTGCGCCATTCGCACTCGGCGTAAATTCGGTCTCGGGTGACGCCCGGCGTGTCCTCCACAATGGAGATCCGCTGGCCCACCAATTTATTGAACAGTGTGGATTTGCCCACGTTGGGCCTCCCCACAATAGCAATCACAGGCTTCGACATCTTTTTTCCTTTCTTTTTGTCGAGAGGTGTTTCACCTCTCGACAATTTGCCTCCGGCGGGGTACTTTTCTTTTGGAAAAAAGAAAAGTACCCAAAAGAAAACCTATCCGCTCCGCGCGAACAGCCGGATGTTTGGTGAAAAGTACATATATAAACAATTATAAGTTTTTGGTCAAGCTTTTTTCCAAAAAGGTTGCGGATTTGGGCAGAGCCCAAGGTCTGCATGGACTAGCACTGGCCGCCCAGCATGGCGGCCAGGAGTTCGTAGCCGTCGTTTTCGGTGGGGCGGACGGGGTGGCCCAGGGCCTGTGCCAGATCCTGGACGCTGACGTCGTCCAGGAACAGATCCCGGTCATGGCGGAGCATGGCGGCGGGGAACAGTACCTCGTCGCCGAGGGAGACGCCCTCCAGCTGCTTGATGATGTCCTGCCCGCAGACAAGGCCCGCCACGGTGATGGTCTCCCCGAAAAAGTCGTTGCGGATGGGAATGACCTGAATGGAAAGGCCGGGGAAGGCATCGGTGGCTTTTGCGGCCAGGGCCTTTATCAGGGGGAAGGCGGCTGTGCCCGTCACCATGGTAACCGAGCGGGACATCGGCGCGGGTTCGGCATCCTCCAGCGCCTGCATAAATTCATACTCCAGCAGGGTCAGCATGCCGACGCCGTTTTCCAGCTGGAAAAAGTCCTCGTAATATTCGTAGGGGGGGACGGGGCGGCCGGCCGTGAGATAAAACTCGTCGGCGGCAAAGAACACCCGGTTGCCGTGGGTTTCCCGCATTTGCGCGCCAAAGCGGTCGATGGTGTCGATGACGGCGGCGGCCTCCTCCGGGGTGAAGCTGCGCTGGGGGAAAAGCCCCTCCCGGTATTTGGTCAGCCCCACCGGCACGCAGGAGACGCTTTGAAGGGTATCCCCATAGGCGCTCAGGTCGGTGAGACTGCGAATAAGCTCGTCCCCATCGTTGATATCCGGGCACAGCACCAGCTGGCCGTTGACCTTGATGCCCGCCTCGCACAGCTGGGGGATGTAGCGCAGCACCTCGCCGGAGCGGGGGTTTTTCATCATTTTCACCCGCAGTTCGGGGTTGGTGGTGTGGATGGAGATATTGACCGGGCTGATGTGCATGGTGATGATTCGCTGCACATCCTCGTCGGTCAGGTTGGTGAGGGTGATGTAGTTGCCAAACAAAAAGCTGAGGCGGGCGTCGTCATCCTTGAAGTACAGAGTATCCCGCATGCCGGGAGGCATCTGGTCGATAAAGCAGAAGCAGCATTTGTTGCGGCAGCTTTTTTGCTCGTCCATCAGGTAGGTGTCAAACTCCAGGCCCAGGTCGTCGTATTCCGGCTTGCGGATGCGCAGCGTATAGGGTGCGCCCTCCCGGCACAGATGCAGCTCCAGCCTGGAATCGGTCATGTAGAACCGGTAATCCAGCACATCCCGGATGTCGTGGCCGTTGATGGCCACAAGGGTATCCCCGGCCTGTATTCCCTTTTTCGCGGCGATGGAGCCTTGCTCGATGCCGTCAATGCGCACGCTCATTGCAATGAGACCTCCCGTTGTCCGCCGGTGCAGGCGGTCCGCACTTTCCCGAACAGACAAAAACAGGGGTGGAAAGTTCCACCCCTTGCTTTTCGCTTATACCAATCGATATACCCGCATGGTGCCGCGGGCCCTTGCAACAAGATCGGTACTACGCCTCTACGTTGATGATTTGCTTTCCGTTGTAGTATCCGCAGTTTCCGCAAACGCGGTGGGGAGCTTTCAGCTCGCCGCACTGTGTGCAGGTGGAAAACGCGGGTGCGTCCAGTTTCCAAACGTTGGATCTTCTTTTGTTCTTGCGCGCCTTGGAGTGCTTCCTTTTCGGTGCGATTCCTGCCATGCCGGCACCTCCTTACTCATTGTTCTCGTCAATGAATTCAGGGCAATGGACACCCTGTCGCATTCATGATTGTTCCAAGTGCTCCCGCAACGCGGCGAATCGTGGATCCGGCTCCCGCGTGCTGCATGCACATGTTGTCTCGTTTCGGTTGATTCCGCATTGGGGGCACAGCCCCTGGCAATCCGGCTTGCACAGCACCACCCGCTCCAAATCCAGAAGCAGGTCGGCGATGACAAGCTCGTCCAGATGCAGCACGCCGTCGTCAATGTAAATGTAGGCGTCGTCGTCCTCATCGGGGGGCTCATCTTCCCTGTCGCCGTGGATGTCCCTGTGGGCGCTGTCCATCAGGATGTGGGAAAATTGCCGGGACTCCTCTGTCCGAACCGGCTCCAGGCATCTGGCGCAAGGATCCTCCCGCTGGTATTCGGCCGTGTAGGCCACCGTCAGGATTCCCAGATGGCTGGCAACCGACCCCTGTACCCGCACCGGCTGCTGAAAGGGGGCGTAGCCCCATTGCTTCACGCCGGACATATCCAGGGACTCGGCAAAATCCAGGGATTTTTCCCGGGAAAAGCCGCCGGTCTCCAGTTGCTTGACATTGATGAGCATTGCATCCCCCCTCCCCGGCCACTCAGCCGGAAAGGCGTTTGCCGTGATATGCACAATAATGCAGAAAAAATTGTTGTCCGGATCCCGCCGCAGGCGTACCGGGACAACATGGGTATAAAGTCACATCAATTATTATAATGATTCCATGCCCATTTGTCAACGGTTTTATTGGGTTTTCGCCATTTTTGTGCAAGGGGCCCGGGGCCCTGTTCCTCGGCAGCCGGCGGGATGCCGCCCTATGTCGGGGAGACAGGCGCCTCCAGGGCACCGGGGCAGGTTCGGGCGTAGTGGAACAGATATTGCTGGGCAAGCCCCGCCACCGGCTCGTATTCCGCCGGAAAACCGCCCGGGTACAGGGTTTCCAGAATCCGGCGCACCCAGACATCCACCGGCACGCACTCCGCCCGGCCAAAGCCGTACAGCAGCGCGCACTCCGCCACCTTGGGGCCCACGCCGTTGATGCGCTGCAGGGTGCTCCGCGCCTCGCCGGTGGGCATGGCCGCCACGGCATCCAGGTCGATTTCGCCGCCGGTCACCTTGTCTGCGGCGTCCAGGAGGTATTTGGCGCGAAAGCCCGCCCGCACCGGTGAGAGAGCCTCCACCGCAAGCCCGGCCAGCTTTTCCGGCCCGGGAAAATCAAATCCGCCGGGAATCGCGTCCCCCAGCAGGCTGCACAGCCTCTCCACCAGCCCCCGGATGCGAATGATGTTGTTGTTCTGGCTCAGGATAAAGGAGCACAGGGTCTCCCACCGGGGCTGGTTCAGCACCCGAATCCCCGGGGCATAGGCAATGGCCCGTGCCAAAATCGGATCAGCGGAAAGCCATTCCTTTAGCCGGCCGTAATCCCGCCGCAGGTCAAAGTAATCCAGCCAGAGAGCCTCCACCTCCTCCGGGGTGGTGTCGGCGAAGGTGAGCACATCGCCCCGCTGGGTGACGGTCTGGTGCCTGCCCAGCGCGATTCCTGTGTATGTAACACGGTCGTCTCCTGCGTCGACCCGGCTCCACCGGAAGCACTGGCCGTTGTCCAGGATGTCCTGCAGGGAGAAATTCCGTACATCGCAGACAACCGTGTCCCCGTCGGCCTCGTATATTAATCCGTAATCCACAACGGCTTCCTCCCACCCACAACTTATGGTATACTATACCGTATGAAAGGTCGTTCTTTCTTTTTGGATCAAAAAAGAAAGAACCAAAGAAAAAATAATCGCTCCGCGGTGCTTTATTTGGGTATTGCAGGATGGGCAAGCAGCTTCCACGATGCTTTATTTGAGGAATCGCGGAGCGGATAGGTTTTCTTTGCTACTTTCTTTTTCCCAAAAGAAAGTAGGGCTTTAAACAGTATAGACAGTATAGCATGAATCGAATCTGTGGGAAAGAGATGGGTTGCAGGAAATGAAAGACAGTATTTACACCATACCAATCAGCGAAGTATTTGAGCCAAAATGCGGCTGCCCCCTGTGCTCCCTGTTCCAGACCCTGGAGGAGCGGTGGGTGGACTACATCACCGGGGCCGCCATGATGGAGCCGGACGTGCGGGTGGAAACCAACAGCCACGGGTTCTGCTCCCATCACTTTGACATGATGCTGCTGCAAAAAAACCGGTTGTCGGTGGCGCTGATGCTTCAAACCCGGCTGGCGTGGATCGACGAAAACCTGGACACCATGGCAAAGCCGGCGGCGGGGCTGTTTCGCAAGGAGGCGGACGGTGAGACCGACTACTGCTTCGTCTGCTCCAAAATCGACGCGGAGTTTGCCCGCATCGGCTCCAATATCGCCACCGTATGGGCCCGAGAGGCGGATTTCCGCACGCTGTACAGCCAGCAGGAGTTCCTCTGCTACCCCCATGCCCGCCTGCTGCTGGATGCCGCCCGCACCACCCTGCGCAAGGACAGTCTGGCTGAGTTCCGCCAGGCCACCAACACGCTGACCCGCAAGAAGCTGCGGGCTCTCAAGGCGGATGTCGATGCCTTTTGCAATCTGTTCGACTACCGCAACGCCGGTTCAGCCCGACCCAGCGACGAGGTGGCCGAGGCGGTGGAGCGCTCCATCGCCTATCTGACCGCCAAGCCCCGACCCTCCGGTGACGAGAAGGAGTAATCCGATGCACCCGGCAGCTTATCTGTGGGAAAGCTGTCGGGTGTTTTCATTGCGGTAAATTTTGGCAACAAATCCGTAAAGGCATCTCAACTATTTGTTATTTTTCTGTTTATACATTGGCCGTTGCATGAAAAAAAATAGGGCAAAAAAATTATTAGCAACGTGAAAAAGAGGTTTTCCACACTTTCAACCGAGTTTTCCACAGGATGGTTCGCTCCGGTGTGCAAAACTATATTACAAGTCGTATAATATGCAGTCACGTTTTGAATATTCCCTTTTTCGCCCTTTTCCGCGCAATTCTGTTTTGGGGAATAAACCTCAAGATAATGGGTGTGAAAAACTTGTCAACCGCTGTATTTCGTGCATGAATAAAAACACTTGACATATGCACCGACGTCGGATCCACCCCCTCCCCCCTGCCGGAATAGGATGGGAAAAATCGGCAATACTATGCTTGTATCAGACATTGCAGGGAACGCATCGTACTCTGACCGTGGGAGGTTGCAGCAAACCAATGATAAAAGGCGTCAACAAAACCATCATCGAGGTCTCCGACACCGGGAGCGACTGTTTTGAACGGGCCATTCTCTTTGTGCGGCCTGGCCGTTCCCGCAACGGCAACGAGGATATCACCGAGCGGGCGAGGGATTACATGGCCTCGCTCAAGCTGCGGCGGGGGTTCTATCGCAGCCGGATCCGGGGCTTTGTCCTCACCGCGCTCATCTCCGCCTTGGCGGGTTCCGCGCTGACTGTTGCATTCTTCTTGCTTTTGTAATAAAAACCCAGTATAATAGGAACCGTGATACGCAACGGATCGAAGCAACCGCATTGACCGGCGTTGTATTCGTGCAATCTATACCGCGAAAGGGTGCTGACCAATGATAACCGATGTGAACGCAGCCGGACTGCCGTACCTGGATTTGGAGGAAGGGCTTGGCCGGATTGGCGGCAATAAGATGTTGTTTTCCCGGTTGCTGGATACCTTTGTGAAGGACACCAACTGGGATACCCTCTGCCAGGAGGCCGCCGCCGGAAAGCTGCCGGAGGCAGGCAACGCCGCCCACGCCATCAAGGGCATGTGCGCCAACCTGTCTATGAAGGCGCTGTCCGCCGCCGCAGCCGAGCTGGAGCAAGCCTTCAAAGCCGGCACCAATGACGATGCGCTGTTGGAGCGTGTCCGCTCGGAGCGGGAGAAAACCATGGAAGTGGTGGCCGAGGCAAAGGCACAGCTGGCCTAATTCCTTCTCCCATTGACAATCAGATATCAGACAGCAA
>JAJDGX010000104.1 GCA_030265885.1 Ruminococcaceae bacterium OttesenSCG-928-L11
GCCGTTCTAAATGCTATCCCCATCTCCCGTCCCGCGGGCGCACTGCGGTGCTTTAGCGTATCCACGCGGATTCGGGAATAAGGAAAAGGGCGCATCGAAAACGAATCCGCTTGTGCCTGCTGCGTAGCCGGGGGCTTTGTGCCTGTGCCGCCGGTGGCTTTGTGGTGTTGGTGGGCTTTTGGGGCGTTTGTGCTGGGGGGTGTGGGGCTGGGGTTTCCATTCTCTGTAAACCCCTTGACTTAAAGTGTACTTTAACCGGTATAATACATGGTGTATTGTGATACGCGATATCTGGCACTGCACAACAACAAGGGAGTGTATGAACATGGCAAAATCAGCATCAGAAGTATTGTTTGCATCGGCGTCCTATTCCCGCTATGATGCGGGCGTCACTCTTCCCGCCAAATTTGAGCGCATGATCGACAAAATGGGCCTGGAGGACAAGGTCAAGGGGAAGCTGACCGTTATAAAAATGCATGTGGGCCGCAAAATCGGCTACACCACCATTCATCCGCTGTTCGTCAAATCACTGGTGGATAAGTTGCAGGCCTATGGCGCCAAAGTATTCATCGCCGACCAGGAGGTGCAGGACGCCTCTGTTCGCGGCTATCGGGAGGAATATCTGGGCTGCCCGGTGGTAGAGGTCTGTGGTGTCACCGACAAATATTACTACGAGCATCCCGTCTCCTACAAGACCCTCACCGATGTGGACGTGGGTGGTCACATCCAGGACGCCGAGTTTATGATCGACCTTTCCCATGTCAAGGGACATGGCAGCTGTGCCTATGGCGGCGCCTGCAAAAACCTGGCCATGGGCTGTGTCACCACCCGCACCCGCCAGCAAATCCACGGACTGGAGGGCGGCCTGGAATGGGACAGTGAAAAATGCACCCACTGCCAGCAATGCATCAAGGGCTGCAATCACAACGCCAACTCCTTCAGCGCCGATGGCGAGTATCGGGTCAATTTCCACCACTGCACCTATTGCCAGCACTGTGTAAAGGTTTGTCCCACAGGCGCCGTGGTTATGGACGACAACCGCTTCGACGATTTTCAGGCAGGCATGGCCATCGCCACCAAAACCGTCGTCGATACCTTTGACAAGGACAGCGTCTACTACATCAATTTCCTCACCAACATCACCGCCCTCTGCGATTGCTGGGGCCTTTCCACCCCGCCGCTGGTGCCGGATATCGGCATCATGTCCTCCTGGGATATGGTGGCGGTTGAGCGGGCCAGTGTCGACGCCATCAAGGTGGAAAACCTGCTGCCCAACGGTGTCCCCACCGGCGTGGAGTTGGGAACCGAAGGCCATCTGTTCCAGCGCCTCCACGGCCGGGATCCCTTTGTCCAGCTGGCCAAGCTGGAGGAGCAAGGCCTTGGCACCCAGGAATACACCCTCAAAGAAACCTACTAAATGCGCATCCCCTAGCTGTATCAAAATTACAGTACCCCCACCAGAAATATCTTTGCGGCATACCCCGTAAAACAGTTTTAGTAACAGGTACTTGACAAATAGCAAAAATTCCGTATAGTAACGCTGAATTTAATAGCGTTTGTGGTCTTTCCCAAATGCTGAGACGCGCCCGTAATGCGCGTCTCAGCTTTTTTTACCTTAATGCGTTTAGGAGGTTTTAGAGGGAGAAAGCCATGATGCAGGAAGAGTCGGACATGCCGTATCCCGCGGCGGCCGAAGCCTCATATACATTATTTTTCCTTCGTGTGCTATAATAAACAGGAGCCAAGGAGACAGAGAGGCGAATACAGGTTCTAACATCCAATAAAAGAGCAGACAAATTAGGGAGGATTCATCATGATGAGAAAATTTGCGGCCGTTATCTTGACATGTGTTGTCGTTCTCACTTCAATTGTTCAGCCAGCATTTGCTTCCGGCAGCATCCCGCGAGACAAGATTTATTATCACTACTTCGATGGCATTTATATCGGCGCATGCAGAATGGTGAATGGCGTTCCTCATGTTAACTTTACGGCCATAGCCAAGCGAATTTGCAGCGACTATACTTATGATGAAGCAACTAAGACCGCAACCTTTACATATGGCCGCCACACAGGCAGTATTACCGTTGGCAGCAAAAAAGCGTATCTTGACGGCGCTGTGGTAGAGCTTACGCATTCTCCTTATACGATTCCCGGCACCCAAGGCACCGAGCTCATATATACTCCTGCCTGGAGTGTGGTGTTGCTGCTGAATCATAAGGCGACCATTGCAACCAAAACCGCTGCCAGAGATGTAACCTTTGCTCATGATGGTGTTACCGATGTCACCATAAAAAAGGGCGAGAGTTTTTATGCATATAATATCAAGGACAATACTGGGAAAACAAATTATACAAAATCCCAGCTAACCTTTATGATGGGTCTCGGCGCACCGGTTTTTCTGAATAATCTTGATTACGGGAGAATTGGAACGGGTTGGACCAGTGATGAGAAGATTGACGGGTATCTGAAATCCGACTTGTATTTGCTTACAGGTGTAGAACGCAAGGCGAAGAACAAGGAGCAATACCGGGAACTGCTGGCAAAGAGTTGGGGCATAACAAGCCGTGCGGAATTGATCGACACAATCAAACGATTGTTGGAAAATGGCCGGGGTACCGATAAGGTATGGATAGCGTATGACAACAGCCGCGCGGTTATGCTGGCGCAAATGGGTTGCCTTGTTGGTTGGCTGACAGCCGAGGAAGTTATCACCTATGGGATGCAAGCGACAACGCGTGTGCAAAAGGTATTCACTTCGTGGGAGGACTACACCGGCTACTATCTGAAAGCTGCGCAATATTATCTGAGCCCTACCGGATATTCCAGCCTTGAGTCTCGGAAGGCTTACATGCAGTATATGTACAAGGACAATAAATTCAATGGTGTTTCGTGGAATCTGAATCTTGAGGAGCCTGTCAGCGAGGCAAAATAGTTGTATTTTGCCTCGCGCAGACTGGGATCGCACGAGGCCGAGTGACACATGTTCCTTTCTGTGACAATATGGGACGGGGCGCCTGTTAGGCGCCCCGAATTTCTATGAGTTAAGCTGGTTGACCTCGTCGACAACCTCCTGGCCGCCATTGGCGTAGAAGTACTCCACCCATTTGTCAAAGCTGTCGGGTGATTCAGCGCCGATGACAATCTTCATCTTCACCTCATCGAAGTAAGATTTCAGGTCGTACCAATACTCCGACTCTACCGGCCCGGTCACGAACTTCTCGCTCATGACGGCGTAGTCCAGATTGTACCTGGCCACCACCGGCCAGAAGGGCGCGGAGAGCCCCTCCGCCACCTGGGCCTCTTTGAGTTCGAGGATCAGGTTGTCGGGCAGAATCTGTTTGGAGGTCCATGTCATCAGGTAGCTGTTGCGGTAATTGTCCTTTTTAAGCTCCTAGGACAGGTCGGTTTCGGGCAAGGCTGACAGGAAGCGATCGCCGATGACAGTGGCGTGAACACCCACGTCGCCCACCTCGAACTGGTCGGCGTTGTACTGGATGTGAGAAACGCTGTCGTCCAGCGTGAGCATCCAGTCCAAAATCTCGGCCACGGCCTCCGGGTGGTCAAATTTAGCGGAAATGGCCCAGCGCTTGCCCACCGCTGTGCTTTTAAACATGCCTCGTTTCCCGCCCGGGCCCACAGGAGGCTCGACAGCCGCAATCTCCCCGGTGGGAACCGCCTGCTTAAGGCCGCCCACATAGCGAGAACTGGTGCCGGAAGCGGAGGAAACCCAGACGCCAATTTTGCCGGATATCACCTTTTCCTCCAGCTGTTTGAAATCAAAGGCCAGCGACTCCTTGTCGTAGACGCCGTCGGCGTAAAGCTTGGCCATATAGGTCAGGTACTCCTTCATTTCCGGACGGATGATATCGGGAATGAACTGGCCGTCTACCCGAATCCAGCGGTCTACATTGTTGGAGGTGTTCTCGTACACGTCAAAGGCCAGCATCAGCGGGTTGGTCCAGCCCAGATTTTTGGCGCTAATGTAGCCAAAGGTATCGTTTTGGCCGTTGCCGTCCGGATCGTCGAAGGTAAAGGCACGCATAACCTCGTAGAGATCGTCGGTGGTTTTGGGCATCTCCAGACCCAGAGCATCCAGCCAGTCCTGGCGAATGAACATTGCCTCCTGACTTTCCACCGGATTGCGGGGCGTGGGGAACGCCCACTTCTCGCCTTGATAGGTGACGGAGCTGATTGCGTCGTCTCCAATGAGCTTCATGGTATTGGGGATGTATTCCTCAGTAACATATTCGCTGATGGGTTGAATGATGCCCAGCGTGGAGAAGTTCACCAGTTCCAAGTCATCGATGGGCATCGTGTCGGGGATCTCCCCCGAGCCGATAAGGATGTTTTTTTTCTCCTGCATAGCGGCCTGAGGCGTGATGATCCAGTCAATTTCGATGTGGGGCATGGCGTCCCGGAATCGGTTTGCCCAAGGGTTGTCGTTGGGATCCACATCGGCGGGAACCGGGCGGGAGGTGCTAATCAGCACCGAGAGGCTCACCGATTCCTTGGGCTGTTCTGCGTCGGAGCTCTTCTCCGCGGGCGGTGTGGCCATCGAGGACGACACGGTCGTCGTCGATGTTGAAGATGCGGCCGATTGTACCGGCGCCTGGTTGTTCTGGCACGCCGCAAGGGATCCCAGCGCAAGCAGTCCGCACAGGGCCAAAAGAATTTTTTGCTTCATTGCTACTCCTCCATTGAACAATTTTCCTTTTTTCCTGTATCAACCCTTTACCGCGCCCAGCGTAATGCCGCTGGTGAAATACTTTTGCAGAAAGGGATATACAACAATAATCGGCAGCATGGTTGTGATGAGCACCGCGCTCTTTACCACCTCCGAGCCAAACTCGCTGCTGTATTGGGCGTCGATGGAGCTGCGAACCATCTCATCAAGCACATTGCGATCGCCGTATACCATTTGCCGCACATACACCTGCAGCGGATAATTGGAAGTGGAGTTAATATAGAGGATGCCGCTCATATAGGTGTTCCAAAATGACACTGCGGAGAATAGCGCAACCACGGCGATGACCGGCTTGGCCATAGGTACAATGATTCGCCATAAGACACCCACGTCGTGGCATCCGTCGATGCGGGCGGCCTCCACTACGCTCTCCGGCAGCTGTTCCATATAGCTTTTGGCCAAAATCATATTGTATACATTCATAGCTCCCGGCAGAATCAAGGCCCACAAGCTGTCGATAAGGCCCAGGTTGCGAATGGTCAGAAAGGTGGGAATCATGCCGCCGCTGAAGAGCATGGTGAACAGGAAGTAGAGAAAGATGAACTTGCGCCCCGGCAGGCCCTTCCGCGAAAGCGGGAAGGCAGTGAGCAGAACCAGCACTACAGTCAAAGCCGTACCAACCAGGGTGATAAATACGGTATTGCGCAGCGACGAGGCGAACAGTGGGTTTTGGAATACCAGCTCATACCCCCGCGTGTGGAACCCCTTGGGCCAGAGCCCTACCTGACCGGCCAGGACAGCGTCGTTGTTACTGAAGGACTTCATTAACTCGTTGAGAAAGGGGTAGAGCATTGTAAGGCTGAGAAGGGCCAGAAAGATATGGTTGCACACATCAAATACCGCGCCGCCCAGCGACTGCGTTCGCGAGATGCTTTTGGACATCATTGACACGCCGCGCCTCCTTTACCATAAGGATTGATCCACCCTGCGTGCAAACCGATTGGAGAGAACCACCAGCGTAAATCCAATGACGGATTGGAAGAGTCCGATGGCGGTGGTATAGCTGTAATTGAGTTTCTGGATACCCTCCCGGTACACATAGGTGCTGATCACGTCTCCCATCGAATAAACCGTGGGAGAATAGAGCGTCTGAATCTGTTCAAAATTAGAATTGAGCATACCGCCCAACCGCAAAATGAGCATTACGACTATCGTGGGCATGATGCCGGGCAACGTGATGTGCCAGACACGCTGAAACCGTGTGCACCCGTCGATGATCGCCGCGTCGTAGAGTTCGGCATCCACGCCCGCAATCGCCGCCAGGTAGATAATGCTGCCCCAACCGACTTCTTTCCAGAGGCTGGAGCCCACAAGCACACCCCGGAAATACTCCGGCATAACCAGAATAAAGCTGTCGTTCGTCATTCCGAACAGGGCTGCCAGCCTGGCAAGGATTCCGGTATAGGGCGAAAGCAGTGATATAACCATGCTGCTGAGCACAATCCAGGACATAAAGTGGGGCAGATAGGTGATCGTCTGCGCAACGCGCCGAAAGCCTTTGCTGCGCACCTCATTCATCAACAGCGCCAGTATAATGGGAGCCGGCATGCCCACTGCCAGGTTGAGTATGCTGAGGATAACGGTGTTCCGGAGAACTCGCCAGAAAATGGACGATGAGAACAGCTTCTGGAAGTGCTGCAGTCCAACCCAGGAACTGTCTATAATCCCCAGCATGGGGTTGTAGGCTTTGAACGAGATAATTGCCCCATACATTGGCACATAGTTGAAGAGTAAAACAAAGACAGCGCCGGGGAGCAGCATCAGATACAGATACCGGTGCTTGGTGATCCGGCGCAAAGCAGCACGTACTTTTCCTGTGGCGGCGCGGTCGGTTTTCACAATTGGTTTGACACTCATTTTTCCCTCCTCCTTCTTTTTTGCCTTCGATGCAATTCAAAGTATAGCACCCCTCCCTCCGGGAGTAAACGGCCAGTATTTCGGATGAATACTCTGTTTATGAAAAGCAGCATGCGGGGATGGTGCCCAAATTTTGGGCGGGTGGACATTTCTTTGTTTCGATATTGCGCGGGGTGGAAAAATAGGATAGACTATAGCGAAGGAGGGAGAACATGGGAAAATTATTTTTGCGAAGAAAATTTTACGCGCGCATCTTCTGCATCCTGATGCTGGCCGCTTTGATCCCCTCCTATATGACGACGCTGTTCTTCTACCGGGACTACGCCTCCAATATCGCGGAGAGCGCCACCAACAGCAACAAGCGAATGCTGGAGTATGTAGGCGGCGCTCTCGACGAGATTGCCTACGAGATGCGCCGCACCGCTTACGATGGGGCCTTGCGCAACGAGTTCGCTTGGTTTGCCTCCAATGCATTCTATATCGATCCCATCGCCTTCGAGAAACTGAGTCAAAAGCTTTATCGACTGGTTGAAAACATCTCTTACATCGACGCCCTCTACGTATATTTTGAAAATTACGACTATTTACTGGAGAGCCACAACGGCGTGGGTACCTCCTATGTGCGACTGGAAAATCTGGGGGACAATGGCTGACTGGAGAACTATGAGGCGAAGTGTTTCAACACGCTGTTCATCCGCCCCCTATCCGAGACCGAGACCTATATCTCCCTCATCTCTCCCATTCTGGATCATACCACTCGGGTGCAGGGAGCTGTTGTCGTCAACGTGCGTACCGAGGAGGTCGCAAAAATCATCGGCTCCTTGCGCACCGAGCGCTCGGGTAATATTTTTCTCGTCGATTCGGACGGGAGGATCCTCTTACAAAATGCACCCTATGCCGATATCCTGCCGCCGCCCTTCCCCGACACAGAGGAGGGCCTGCTCACCGGGGAGAAGAGGATGCTGGCGGTCTCCCGCACCCTGTCTGAACAGACGGGATGGTATGTTTTTTCCATTACGCCCTATACCGTTATGGTGGGAAGCTTCAATTTTCTGCGTTTTTCCTTTGTCGCCTTGCTGTCCATCACAGTGGTGGCTGTCGTATTGGCCACTCTGAGCAGCCGCTTTCTTTACAGACCCATCCAGAGCCTGCTGCGGCGAATCGGCGCAGGTCAGGATTTGGATGACCGGGATGAATTTCTGGTGATTGACCGGGTGTACCACAACACAGTGACAGAGGCGCGACAGCTGGAAAACCGCGCCGAACGGGGGGAGCGCGCCATCCTGGAAAAAGCGTTGCGCAGCTATATTTTTTACCAGGAGCCCTCCCCCATCGTACAGGATGCGCTGGCTCGGCTGCAGGACGGCCCCGCGCCCTCCTTTGTTTTGGCGCTTCTCGCTCCCGATATCTCCAGAAATTCTGAAAACACCCACTCCTCTGTAGACAGCTGGAATTACGTTTTTATCGTGCAACTCGCCAGAGAATTGCTGGAGTTGCACGATATCAATGGATATGTCTTTGAAACCGAGGACGGCATTGCCATGCTTCTCGCGCAGTCGCACACCGATGTCAATGCGCCGCTCAAGATCCTGGGAGAGCTCAGGGACATGGTTGCCGGTCATCTGGCCTTTACTGTCAGCCTCGGCGTCAGCGAACCCCATGACAGCTGGGATGCCATCGGCGGCGCTTATATTGAGGCGCAGGCTGCCCTGAGCTATCGGATTGCGCGTGGCCACAACCAAATCTTCTTGTTTGGTCAAGGAGATGCGCCTGAGGATATCGCGCTGGGCCTCCCCTCCTACTGCATGCGTCTGGACGCCATGCTGCGCATGCGCAATGAACCGGAAGCCCTGCGGTGCATTGCCGAGTTGACCGATGAGATGCGCCGTCACTCCACCCTCACGCCCAACCAGGTGATCAACAGCTATCTCTACCTGCTCTTTTACACACTGCATACGCTGTCCAACCTGGACAGAGGTGTCTATAATCTACTCTTCCAGGAGGCGGATATCAGCGAGTTGATGTGCTGCGCCACGCTGGACGCTTGCCATCAGTGGATTACCGTTTTTTTAGCCGGTGCTTTCGAGCCCTGGAGCAAAGCGCACGCACCGAATCCCCCATATCCCGCAAAATCCAGGCGGCTAAAGCCTATATCGCCAATCACTTTGACGAGGACATTGCCCTGACCTCTGTGGCGGAGGAGATTGGCCTCAACTCCACCTATTTGAGCACCATGTTCAAGGAGGAAAGCGGCATGAGCTTTTCCCAATACCTGCAAAAGCTGCGCATAGAGCGCAGCAAGGAGTTGCTGCAATCCACCTCGGAACCGTTGAGCGTTATCGCCACGCAGGTTGGCATCGGAAGCGAGAAAAGCTTTATCCGCCTGTTTAAAAAGCTCAACCACTGTACGCCCGGACAATATCGAAGCGCCATGCAGAAGAGCGAGCAGAAGCATCCCTAAAATACCCCGCCCCCCTGTTGGCAAGCCAAGATGCTTGTCTCGGCGCCAGTGATACAATGAACCCCCCCGGAACAAGCCCCGTGCG
>JAJDGX010000105.1 GCA_030265885.1 Ruminococcaceae bacterium OttesenSCG-928-L11
AGAAACGTCTTGATCGTCTTCATCCCAGATAACCACATTGCCGTCTACTTGGATTTCGACATCATATTCGTTGGCATTAGTGGCAGACTGGCTGGCAGAGATATTTGTGGAAACAATTCGATGTCCTGACAAAAGGCCGTTTGGAGTATAACCAGATACGGTTTGTTCAGTTCCATCGTAAATAAGATCTGTCTTGCTGTTGGCGATAAGAGTTAACACGTTTTCGCCAGTTGTGATTTCCAGATTACCGGTTTTATATGTTACGTTGTAGTAATCCGAGATTTTAATAGGAGTATCGGTATCGTCTACAATTTTGACACTGTTGGCAATTACGTTGGTATTGTAATTACCAGCATATTTTCCTTCACCGGAACCGCTTGCGGAAATAAAGCGGTGTCCATCAATCAGATCTTCCGGATTCAGGAGAGCAACGCCAACGGTTACCACTTGCCAAGAATTGTTGTAGGGGACACTGGCATCGCCAGCCTTGAATTCCAGCCGGGATTTGGGAGCATATGTGGCAACATAGGTCTGAGACTCCCAAATTTTGGAGGAGTTGTCGGGAAGAACCGGATCCCAGCTGACAAACCGATAATTGGGATTGGGGATTACTGTAGGGACGGTTATGGTATCGCCCCAGACAGCGCCAGCCTCAATCCCTCTAAAGACGGAGGTATCAGTGGATTTCAAAGCGCCGTGAGAGCCGGGCTCAAAGGTAATGGTATAGCCGCTGAACTGCCATACGCCATACAGGTTGACTTCTGTAGTTTTTACGTCATAGGAAGAACTTAAGGCGTAGTCTGCAGAATTGTCGGAGCCACTCGATTTACTCCATCCGAGCAGGGAAGAGTTGGGGTAGGAGAAGATGGCGTCTGCGAGGGTAATGGTAGTGTTTTTCCGCACATACCAACGAATGGTTTTATTTGTTCCGTTGGGATAATTGGAGTGGTATGAAACGCGGACAAAATCTCCGGTGTTGCCGAAGGCGGCAACAAATGTAGTATCGCCGTTTACCGCGTAAACGGTACCGGGATAATAGAAATTGCCGGAGTCTTCGCCGTCAACGACCCACCCGAGGAATACCTGGCCGTTGGGAGCCTCGAAGGAGGAGTCGTCTGCCAGGCGGGTTTGCTTGCCTACATAGTAGGAGTCGCCGTCAACGGGAGCGGAGCCGATGCCGTCACCGATGTCGTATGTAACGGTGAAGCCGCTGGTTTTCCAGGAGGCATGCAGTTCAATGTCTCCGGTAATGGGGGTTTCGAAGGAGAAACGGATGGCATTGGTGGGAGTAATGAAGATATACCAGCCATCAAACTGCCCTTTGCCGGGAACAACTTCCCCTACGCTATAGAGAGAGTCAGATTCAGTGAGATAGCCGTTTGTTTCACGGCCGGTTTCGCCAAGGTACTCGTCCTTGGTCATGTCGCCGTAGAAGGTGACTTTGTTGGCGGTGGAGGTCCATTTTGCATAGGCGGTCATACCGCCGATGGGCATGATGGTGTTGGCGAAGTCGAATTCTTGTTTGTAATCCGCGTCGCGATACCAGCCTGCAAAGGTGTAGCCTGTACGAGAGGGATCCGGGGAAGGCCGATAACCGGCTAAAGATTCCTGGTATTTTAAGGTTTGGTTGCCAGGCTTGTTCTGGACGGTATCGGAACCGGCCATCGTATTAAAGGAGAGGGTAAATGATTTGCGTGAGTAGAAGAAACTGGTGGTTTTGGTGTAGTTTGAACCGGAACTAAATTGATAGGTTGTTCCTTTTTCATACACAGCTACAGCAGAACCGCTGTTAAGCTTGGTCAAACCATTCAGATCTTTGGCGGAGACTGAGCCGCTTGAGGTAAGTTCCTGAGATAAGCTAGTGAGCAACTCAAAGGTTTTTCCCTTTATGGATGCACTATAATTATTGTTATTCGGTACTGTAATGCGGATACCGCCAGAGGTGCCAGGAATAACCTCTGCCCAATATCTTACATAATAAGGGCTTGCGCTAGACCATCTGGCAGTAACGGTATATTCTAGCTTTTGACCGTTTGAAGCAAGCACGGAAGACTCCATGGTCGGGCGAAGGGATACCCAGTTGACAGTATCGGACATGCTGGAATCAGGGGTCCAGCCAACATGTTTGTTACTGCTATTGCGATCACTGAAAGTTACAGTAGGGCGAGCGGGGAATAATGCGCTTATATCCTGCTCGTATTTTGCGCGAATGGAATACCTGGTATTGCTATTTCCATAATAGGTGGTAGTGCCTACCTTCATCCAGTTATTGGAATTACTCCCAAGGCTAAAGGTTATTTTATAAACCTTACGCGTCGCATACAGGTTTACAACGGTAGTACCGTTACCCAAAATCTCCTTATTAACAACCCCTTGGAACTGGCCATATTTCAAAAGATCATGGCTGCCATTTGTAAACAAGCTGCTGATATTTGTGGGCAGAGTGCCTGCTGCCAGGTTGGTGGGGGTACCGGCCAGACCGGTCAAGGTTACGGATTCAACGTAGTTGTATTCGCTGTTGTTGCCTATGGTAGGCTCATAGTCCGGATCTGCGCTCAGATTGGGTTTTTCCATCCAGATTGCGACAGTGTAGTTTACGGATTTGGCAGTCCAATTCGCATACAGGGTCGTGTTCTGGGTGATGATGGTTGAGAAATCAAAGCGATCGTTGCCCTCTAAATCAGTGGACCAGTACGCGAACTTGTAGCCTTCACGAGTTGGCTCGGCAGGCGTGCTAGCTACATCGCCGCCCAAAACTGTCAGGAAGGGAACCTGGGTGCCTTGGGAAATGAAGAATACATAGTACTGATTGTTAAAGTGAGGGACAAGGGTGATATCCCGATCTGTGGGGCGGCCAAATCCCAGGAAGGGCTCCGGCACGTCGGATACGTTGGGATCAAAGTCCTGCTCAACATACCAGTATTCAAGATAGGAGTTTTCCGGGGGATACACGGTTGCGGAAGTATGGGGCACGCCCTGTTCCGCGTACAACTCTACAGAGTCGATGACCAGATCTTCACCGCCGGGAGCGCTCTTGTATTTGACAAGATATGTTTCAGTGAAACGCGCCTCCAAAACGATATTCCGGTTAACAGGCGTATTTTCAAAGTCAAATGCTGTGTTGGAGTTGGAGGCAAACCATCCGATGAATGCAACGGTGCCGTCGGGCAGATCGGGCTGTCCAAGAGGGCGAGGGCAGATATTGCCGGTTGCAACTGTTTCTGCTGCCCACAGCTGATCATTTACATAAAAGGAAACGGTATACGCGGGAGTATAGCGAGCATACAACTCGTAAGACCGAGTGATTGCAGTGGCGAAATCAAATTCGGTGTCGGAACCTTCTTCAAACCACCCGATAAAGGCATATCCCTCGGGAGCGGCAGGATCTTCGGGAACAGAAACAATGCCATCGACGATGGTGCCGGTAGAGAATGTTTCTTTATCGTCAGCATCCGGATAGAAGGTAACGGTAAACTCTGTCGCAAGCGGTGCGGCAAAGTTTGCAATTGTCACAACTGCGGAGGTAAGGGACCGGGCTTTGGAGGCGATTGTCGCGGAGCCATTGCCCTTGACAGAGGCCTTGCCGGTTTCGGATTCCACAAAGAGGGCGTCGCCTTCGGTTTCCTCGACGACAATTTTCACTTCGGGAGTTTCGGCAGGAGCTTCCGGAGCGGAGCCGTTGCTTTCGGAGCTGGGCTCGGTAGCATCGGTCTCTTCCTCGCCTGTCGGCTCAGAGGGGGCGTCGGTGCCGTTCTCATTTTCGGCAGAGGTAGACTCCTCGGTCTCCTCAACGGACTCCGAGGTCTCTTCGACGGTTTCTTCTTCAGAAGGCTCGATTTCAGGGGTTTCACCGACGGAAACAACAGTCAGGCTCTTGTTGCCAAAGGCGAGATAGAACGAGGTCTCTTCCTCAGAGGCGTCGGTTTCTTCTTCGCTGGTTTCCTCGGCCGCATCCTCCTGAGTCGCTTCTTCTACTTCAGAGGAGGTCTCTTCCTGAGTGCTTTCCTCAGTGGCGTCGGTTGCCTCTTCGGAAGCGGGTTCTTCAGGAGCGGAAGTCTCTTCTTGGGTGGTTTCCTCAGTGGCGGAGGTCTCTTCTTCAGAAGTGGGCTCTTCAGGAACGGAAGTCTCTTCCTGAGTGCTTTCCTCGGTGGCGGAGGTTTCTTCTTCGGAAGCAGAGGTCTCTTCCTGTGTGCCTTCCTCTATAGGGGAGGTTGCTTCCTCCGGCTGAGAGGGGGCTTCGGTTTCCTCGGGCTGCTCTGCAATCTCTTCGGACTGAACAGCGGTAATGCTGATGATTTCAACAGCGGGATCGTTTTTGTAGCGAGCCAGATCCTCGGCCTGCAAAGTCTGCTTGCGGGCTTTTTGGATCATGGAGGTTACTTCATGGATGTCAACCGTGACCCCTTCATTGTCAACGACCCGCAGGTTAAAGTTGACGTTCTGGTCGGTGTTGTTCACAAAGTATACAACAAGCTCGAAAGTGGTGGGATCCAGCGCGACAATGGCGACGCTGTTTTCCATCTGCAGATAGTCGCTGTCAAAGGATTTGACGAACCATTTGCCGTTCAGCGCTTCCAGCAGTTCTTTTTTCAGAACGGCGCTGGTCAGGTCGTCCTCTCCATCAACGGCGATTTCCAGGTCGGAATTGAAGATTTCGGCAAAGTCGGCTTCCACAACCACGGATTCATCGATGGCTGCGTCTGTGTCCTTTACCGTATCGACAACGGAACCCCCCTCGTCGAGGATTACCTTATCGGGAACACTGTAAACATCTACAGCTGCGGTGTCCGCTTCCACATAGGAGCCAGCGTCCACAGGCGTAAGAACGCTTCCCTCCTCGGCGGCGGCTGACTGCAATTGCTCTACGGCTTCGCTGCCCAGATGGCTTTCGATGGTGTCGAGAATCTCGCTGGTTTTTACCAGGAGATCAACGGTTCCACCGGATGCGGCGGCGGCCAGGAGCAAGGTATCCACGCCATTGGGGATCAGCATGAATACAGTCAACGACCACGCAACAATTCGCTTGCCTATGGTGTTGTAAAACTTACTCATAGTTCGTTTCCTTTCTGTTTTGTTCTATGTTCAAATAATTTTAACGACTTACTTATACCATGCAGCAATTTAACGAAAATTCCCAACTAAAGGTATGGACTGCGTTTTGATACCCTCATATGTACATACACCTGCACTTTCTGTCACAACGGAATGGACTGTCATAAAACGGGTGAATTGGGGGCACAATAATAAATTATATTACCACTATGCCTCTCATTATATATATTCACGGTTACACAGCGGTTACATTTTTCAGTTTTTCAAACAAATCCATGTAATCGCAAGTAATTTTTTTTGATACCGGATTTTCGGGCTTGTCACAGGGATTTGAACGATTCCGTTTTAAGATACATCCAGGGGTTGGACCACGGAAATTTTCCGGGAAATTGACAACAATTTACGCATTGTGTATAATATACATATCGTGCGTATTGTACGTACGATAATTCGCTATAAATCGCTGCAATTTACCATAATTTTACTGATTGTGAGTAAATGCGGCCGGTACGTACGATGCGCAATCTGTGTATTTGCTGACATACAGGAGGGGTTCGGGGATGGCTAAGATCATTGCGGTAACCAATCAGAAGGGCGGCGTCGGGAAAACAACGACGGCGACCTCGCTCGCGGCGGGACTGGTGCAAAAAGGCTATACCAGCCTTCTGGTTGATACGGATCCCCAGGGGAACGCCACCGATACCTATGGTGTGGACGCGGAAAACGGGCCCACTATCTTTGATGTTTTTGTCGGGGAAGCGGCGGTGACCGAGGCGATTCAGCGACAGGAGGGCTTTGGGGATATCGTATCCGGAGACTTGCGGATGAGCGCGGCGGATATGCAGTTTACGCAGCAGGGGCGGGAGTACATCCTGCGGGAAGCCCTGACCCCGGTCTTGCCCGCCTACGACTTTGTCATTGTGGATACACCGCCTACGCTGGGCATTGTGACCATCAACGCGCTGACGGCGGCCAACTCCATCATCATCCCCATGCTGGCGGATCGATACAGCCTGCAGGGAATCAAGCAGCTGGCCGGAACTGTCAACACCGTGCGGAAATACAGCAATCCCAATCTCAAAATCGACGGTATTTTGCTGACGCGCTACAATGGCCGCACCATACTGAACCGGGATGTGCGGGAGGCCATTGAGACCATGGTGGAAAATTGGGAGACCAAGGTATTCCAGACGGCGATTCGTCAAAGCGTGTCCCTGCAGGAATCCCAAACCCAGCAGGAAAGCATTTTCGACTACGCGCCGGACAGCACCACCGGCAAGGATTATATGGACTTCATCCAGGAATACATCGGCCGGTAGGGTCGCATATTTGCGAGTGCCGCGAGGCTGTCCCTTTCGCAGCATCGACGGAGAGGAGCCTCTCCGGGCCTGGCTTGCAAAGCATAACTCCGCCAGGGCAAAGGCCCGGCGGTTTCAAACGATACAGTCTATACAGTGCCCTGACGGGAATGGAGGGTTTTATATGGCAAAAAAAAGCTTTAAAGATACATCAAAGGCATCCATCGCCGCCGTGTTTATGAGCGAGGCGGAGCCGGTTCAGCCTCAGGAAACACCCTATGGAGAGGACATGCGGCGGCAGGAGCTTCCGGACGACTCGCCCAAGCTGAGCCGGATGAATTTGAAGATCCCGACGGAATACAAGGATTACCTGGAATTTATCAGCTGGAAAAACCGGACAAACATGACCCAGTACCTGCTGGGGCTGATTCGGGCCGATATGGAGAAATACGACAAGGAAAAATTCAAGTAATATGTATTTGCGCACGATATGTAAATGAGTATATACGTACCGGATGTATGATGAGTATAATTGCAGAAAGGGAAATCCCCTATGAGTAATATTGATGTTGTCATGCTTGGCAAATTCGACATTATCGCGGATGGGCAATCCATATTGTCCTATATCGGAAACTCGTCCAAGAGCCTGATGCTGCTGAAATATCTGATTTTAAACTCGGGGAAGCCGGTCACGGTCAGCACCCTGGTCGATGTGTTTTGGTCGGAGGCGGAGAAAAGCACCAATCCGGAGAATGCGCTGAAAACCATGGTCAGCCGGATTCGCTCCAGCCTGCTCAAGGCCAGCCCGGTTTTCAAAAACTGCATTATCTCCGAAAAAAAATCCTATATGTGGAACCCGGATATTCCGTGCAATGTCGATGTGGCTACCTTTGAGGACTTGTGCGACCAGGTGGAGGCGCAGGAGGAGCTGACCGACGAGGTGCGGGAGCAGTATATCAGCATACTCAATATTTACAGCGGCGACCTGTCCTACAACACCGCAGAGGAAGAGGAGTGGGTGGTAAGCCGCAGCATGTATCTGCATCACCGGTATTTGCAGAATGTGTATCGGTTTATCGATCTGCTGGAGGAATCCGGCGACAATGAGATGATCATCCAGGTGTGCCGAATTGCGCTGGATATCGATACCTTTGATGAAAAGCTGAACCTGGAGCTGATGCAGGCGCTGAAGGACAGCGGCCAGAACAATGCCGCCCTGATGCAGTACCGCCATGTAACCAGCGCCTACTACAAATATCTGGGCATCGAGCCGTCCGAGGCGATTCTCAGCTTTTACAAAAGCCTTATCAAGGCGGATTTGTCGGCGGAAACCGATATCCAGACCATTCTCAGCGATCTGGTCAAAAAAGAGGATATCGACAACGGCGCCTTTATCTGCGACTACTCCATATTCCGCGACATCTATCAGCTGCAGCTGCGAAACCTGGAGCGGCAGGAAAACAAAATGTTTCTGGCCCTGCTGACGGTGGAAAGCACCGTGGAGGATCGGATTGAGCCTCTCATTCTGGACGCCATTATGCGCCGGCTGATGGAGATATTGAAGGAATGCCTGCGAAAAGGGGACACCATTTCCCGGTACAGCTCGTCCCAATACGCGATTTTGCTGCCGATGATGACCTATTCCAACGGCTACATCGTCATCAATCGAGTCAAAAAAATGTTTTACAAGACCTATACGGACAACACCACCCGCCTGATTTTCCAGTTTGGCAGCATTGATCAGGCAAATCCCACGGTTTTATAGCAAAAAAGCCGGCTGCCTGCCGGTTTTTTTCGTAGGGAGGACACAGTATGGCACGGGAATACAGCAGAAGGGAACTCTGGCTGCACCGCGTGATATGCCTGCTTATCGGCGTCGCGGCAGGGGCGGGAGGGATGGCGGTTACATCCGGTTACATAAAAAATCGGGATGTAACCGTCCCGGAAATTCCCTCTTCCGCCGTGGAATGGGAGGCGCCTCCGGCAGCGCTGCCGACAGAGGAGCCGATGGCTCTACCGGAGGAGGCTCCGATCGAAATTTTGGAGCCGGCAGCCGCAGCCTATCCGCCCGGGTATCTTGTGGCGACAGAAACCCGCATGGATTACCGGGACGGGGATATGGAGATTCACATCCCCCGGCTGGGAATCACCGCCCCTGTGCTGGATGGAGTTGGGGACGAGGAACTGGCCCGGGGCATCGGCCTGTTTACCGAGGCCCAGCTGCCCGAATCCCTGGAGGTCAACAGCAATACCAGCATCGCCGCCCACCGGGATGTATATGGCATGGAGTTTTACTATATCCACACGATGGAGCCGGGCGACTTGATCCATTTAAAGTGGATGGATACCCTGTACACCTATGAAATGACGGAGCAATTTGTCACACACGACGCCGACTGGCGGCCGATTCAGGTGCGGGAGTACCCCTGTGTCACACTGATGTCCTGCGAGCCCATCCATGTATCCAGCCACCGGATCTTCACGGTGGGGCGGCTGATAGCGGTAACGCCCGACGCCTCGTGGCCGTAAGCGCGCCACAAACGGGAAAAGAAACACGCCCCGGGTAAATTCCGGGGCGTGTTTGCCTGTCTGTATCGATGGGATTACGCGGTGGGGGCTGCGGGCCCGGTGGGGCCCTGGGGAATGGTCAGGTTCAAAACGAAGTTGGGGGCGGTGCCGGTGATGGTTGCCGCCGCGTCCGTCCCGGGATCTCCGGTGGTTACGGTTCCGATGGTTATGGTCGGGGTCGCGCCATCGGTTCCGGTGGGGCCGGTTACACCGGGC
>JAJDGX010000106.1 GCA_030265885.1 Ruminococcaceae bacterium OttesenSCG-928-L11
CGGTTACAGGCACTGTCACCGTCTCATCGTAGGCCGCAAAGCAGTGGTCGACATGGGCTTTTTCCGGTGGGCGGGTCAGGGCGCTCACCACCGGCACAATCACCAGCCCCGCCAGCATCACAAACGCCCCTGTATTAATCGAGGATTGCAGCACCTTCGGGAAGAGTCCCGGCGCCAGAATATTCAGGCACATCACCGTGACACTGAACCCAAAGCAGCACCATACCGATGCCTTTGTGGCCCGCTTCCAGTACAGCCCGTACAGGAACGGCGCCAGAAACGACCCCGCCAGCGCCCCCCAGGAAATCCCCATCAGCTGGGCAATAAACTGGAGCCCCTGCTTGTACTGCACAACGGCGATGGTCGCCGAGATTGCCACAAACACTACAATCAGCAGGCGGATGATGAGCAGCTGTTGCTTGCCGCCCACACGGCGCAGCACCGTCGGCTGCAGAAAATCCAGCGTAAACGTGGACGCCGACGTCATCACAAGGGACGACAGCGTCGACATGGAGGCCGACAGCACCAGCACCACAATCAGCCCGATTAAAAACGGCGAAAAATCGGAGAGCATTGTGGGGATAATCGAGTCATATCCGTTGGCGGCCTCATCCTCCGGCCGTGCAAACAGGCGGCCAAAGCTGCCCATAAAGTAGCACCCGCCGGACACCACCACCGCAAACAGTGTGGAGATAATGGTGCCCTTGTGCACCGCCCGCTCCGATTCGATGGAGTAGAATTTCTGCACCATCTGGGGCAGCCCCCAGGTTCCCAGGGAGGTCAACACCACAACCCCCAGCAGCGACAGCGGTTCCGGCCCAAAGAAGGAGGCGAATATCCCCGGGGTCGTCGACACCGCCGGATCCTCCACCCGGGCCAGCGCATCCAGCGACCCGGCAAAGCCGCCGTTGACTCCCAGCACCGCCGCGATAACCGCCACAATCCCCACCAGCATAATAATCCCCTGGATGAAATCGTTGATGGCGGTAGCCACATATCCCCCGGCAATGACATACACCCCCGTCAGGGCCGCCATCACAATGATGCACACCGTAAAGTCGATGTCAAAGGCCATGACAAACAGGCGGGACAAGCCATTGTACAGCGACGCCGTATAGGGCACCAGAAAAATGAAAATGATGATCGATGCGCCAATTTTCAGCCCCTCCGACTGAAACCGCGTCCCAAAAAAGGCGGGCATGGTGGCGCTTTTCAGATGGCGGGTCATAACCCGGGTGCGCCGTCCCAGCAGCACCCACGCCAGCAGCGAGCCTATCAGGGCGTTGCCCAGGCCAATCCAGGTGGCCGCCACACCGAATCTCCAGCCAAACTGTCCGGCGTAGCCGATAAACACCACCGCCGAAAAATACGATGTCCCATAGGCAAACGCGGTGAGCCACGGCCCCACCGAGCGCCCGCCCAGCACAAAGCCGTCCACATCGGTGGCGTGCCGCCGGCAATACAGGCCCACGCCCACCGTAACCGCAAAAAACAACACCAGCATACTTAGCTTGACAATCATACCGTACACAACCTTTCCTACAGCAATTGGGAATCGCTACCGATTGGTGTCCGAAAGGCGTGCTTGCGGGCTTCTGTCGTAATTTCCACGCAAAAAGCCGCCCTCGGATCAAAATCCGAGGGCGGCTGAATACCGCGGTACCACCTCAGTTCCGCATGGCCTCACAGCGCATGCGCTCATAGGGTACTAACATACCCCGAACGCCGTAACGGGCGTACCCGGCGCGTCCTACACAGGGCCAAAGCCCCTTCAGCGCACAGCTCACAGGATGTATTCGGCTGTCGGCCTCCCCACCGGTTCGCACCAACCACCGGCTCTCTGGCGGGATTCCCCCCTGCGCTTGCGCTCATTCTCTGCGAATGAAACCCGCAATCGCTGTGTACAGCGTACTTCTTCCCAATCAATGCTTTTATAGTTTTAAATGGTAAAGTATAAAACTCATTTTGTCAAGTAGAAATTTGCTATTTTCTTACTTTTCTCGGTTTCCCGCTATCCCCGCAGTTCCACGCCGATTTCGCCCAGCTTCTTGAGTATCTTCTGCACCGTGCGGTCGCACTCCTCATCGGTCAGGGTGCGGTCATTGGCCCGCAATGTCAGCGAGTAGGCGACGCTCTTCTTGCCCTCGCCCACCTGCTTGCCGCGATACACGTCAAACAGCTCCAGCTTCTCCAGAATCGACCCTGCCACATCGGCAATCGCCTTCTGCATCTCCCCTACCGGCGTCTCTTCATCGGCCACCAGGGCCAAATCCCGGGTAGACGCGGGGAACCGGGGCAGATCCCGCACCTTCAGCTCCACTGTCCGGGCGGCAAACAGCTCCGCCAGATTCAGCTCGGCCAGATACGCCTTTGCGCCAATGTCATAATTCTCGCACACCTGGGGATGCACCTCGCCCAGAATACCCAGCACCGTGTCTCCCACTGTCACCATCGCGCAGCGGCCGGGATGGAAGGTCGGGTTGTCCTCCACCCGCCTGTACTCCCCTGCAACGCCGGCCTTGGCCAGCAGCGCCTCCACGATCCCCTTCAGGGTGTAGAAGTCGTTGTCGCCGCCGTACAGGCCAATCATCACCTGCTTGATTTCATCGGGCAGCTTGCCGTCCTCTGTGGGGACATACCGGGTGGCGATTTCGTACAGAGCCGCCTCCGGTGCCCGATTGTTGTAGTTGCGGGCCAGCACATCCAGCATGGAGGGAATGGCCGTCGTCCGCATTACGCTGGTGTCCTCTCCCAGCGGGTTGCTGATAACCACCGATTTCCGCAGGGAGCTGTCGGCAGGCAGGCCAATTCGGTCATAGCCCTTGGGGCTGATGAAGGAATAGGTGACGATTTCATAGCAGCCCTGGGCCGTCAGCAGCGCGGCTATCTCCCGTTCAAACTTCTGCTGGGGACTGATGATCCCCTCCGCCTTGCCCCGCATGGGGGTAGAGGGAATGTTGTTGTAGCCGTAAATCCGGGCAATTTCCTCGGCGACATCGGCTTTCAGCTCCACATCGCCCCGGAAGCTGGGGGGAATCACCACATTGCCCTCCACCTGGAATTCCAGGCTCTCCAGAATGCTCACCATCCGCTCCCACGGGATGTCGGAGCCCAGGAAGCCGTTGACCCACTCGGGGGTAACGGTGATGCGCCGAGGCTCTGCCGGTGGGTTACGCACATCGATGACGCCGTCGCAGACATCACCGGCACCCAGCAGCTCCACCAGCTCACAAGCCCGCAGCAGGGCCGGCATGCAATTTTCCGGATCCAGCCCCTTCTCAAAGCGGCCGGAGCTTTCGGTGCGCATTCCCAGCTTCTTGGCCGTCATCCGCACCGAGGGCCCGTCAAAGCAGGCCGACTCAAAGATGACCACCTGGGTGTCGTCGTAAATGCCGCTGAATTCACCGCCCATAACGCCCGCCACAGCGGAGGGGGCCGCCTCGTCGGCAATGACCAGCATCTCCGGGGACAAGGTTCGCTCCACGCCGTCCAGGGTGGTGATGGTCTCCCCGTCCCGGGCGCTGCGCACCACAATCTGGGCCCCGCTGACATGCTTCAAATCAAAGGCATGCATGGGCTGACCGTATTCCAGCATCACATAGTTGGTGATGTCCACAATGTTGTTGATGGGGCGCACGCCGCTGGCCCGCAGCCGTTCCCGCAGCCACCGGGGCGATGGCCCGATGCGCACGTTTTTCACCGCCGCCGCGGAATAGCGCAGGCACAGCTGCGGGTTTTCCACCCGCACCTTCAGCAGGTCGTTGACGTCTCCCGCGCCGCCCTTTACCCGGGGCTTCGCCACGGTGATGGTCTTGCCCCAGGTGCAGGCTGCTTCCCGGGCCAGGCCAATCACAGACAGGCAGTCGGGCCGGTTGGAGGTGATCTCAAACTCCACCATAGTGTCGTTGAGGCCGATGGCCTCCTGCACCGGCTGCCCGATTTGGCAGTCCTCCTCCACCAGAAAGATACCGTCCTCCATAGCGTAGGGGAAGTCGCCCAGGGTCAGGCCCAGTTCCTCCAGCGAGCACAGCATCCCCTCCGACAGCTCTCCCCGCAGCTTGCCCTTTTTGATTTTCTTGCCGCCGTGAACCACCGAGTTGTCCCGCGCCACCGGCACCATGGCGCCGGGCACCACATTGTCGGCCCCTGTCACAATCTGCAGGGGCTCTGCGCCGCCTGCGTCAATTTTGCAGATGAAGAGGGTGTCGGCGTTGGGGTGTTTTTCCACCGACAGCACCTTTCCCATCACGATATTTTGCAGTTCGCCACCCTCGACCTCGTAGCCCTCCACCTTGGAGCCGGACATAGTCATTCCCGCCACGAAATCCTTGATCCCAACGCCGGGATCCACAAATTCACCCAGCCATTTCATTGATAGATTCATAGTATTTCAGCCCGTATGTCCGGGCATATCCTCCTTTGTCTCGTTGAATCAGCCGTCGGCCCCGTTTGCATGGGGGCTCTCCCTCAGAGGAACTGGCCCAGAAAGCGCATGTCGTTTTCATAGAACAGGCGCATGTCCCCTATGCCAAACCGGCGCATGGCAATCCGTTCCAGGCCGATGCCAAAGGCATACCCGCTGTACACCTCCGGGTCAATGCCCAGATCCGACAGCACCTTGGGGTGCACCATGCCGCAGCCCAGCAGCTCGATGTAGCCCTCCCCCTTGCACAGGCGGCAGCCCTCGCCGTGGCACTCATAGCACATGGTGTCCATTTCCGCGCTGGGCTCGGTATAGGGGAAGTGGTGGGGGCGGAACCGCACCTTGGCGTCCTCGCCAAACAGCCGCTTGGCAAAGGTCTCCAAAATTCCCTTCAAATCGCCCATAGTGACTCCCTTGTCCACCACAAGCCCCTCGATCTGGTGGAACAGGGGGGAGTGGGTGGCGTCCACCTGGTCGGAGCGGTACACCCGGCCGGGGGAGATGATGCGGATGGGCGGCTTCTGCTTCTCCATGGTGCGCACCTGCACCGAGGAGGTCTGGGTGCGCAGCACAATGTCATCCGTGATATAAAAGGTGTCCTGGGTATCCCGGGCGGGGTGGGTTTTGGGCATATTCAGCGCCTCAAAGCAGTAGTGGTCGTACTCCACCTCCGGCCCCTCCACGGCGGTAAAGCCCATGCCGTAAAAGATTTCCTTGGCCTCCTCCAGCACCACATTCAGCGGGTGGCGAGAGCCGACAGGGCGAACCTTTCCGGGCATGGTCACATCCAGGCGCTCGCTTTGCAGCTTCTCGGCCAGGGCGCTTGCCCGCAGCGCGTCTGTCTTTTCCGTCAGCATGGTCTCGATGGCCTCCCGCACCTGGTTGGCCAGCTGGCCCATTACCGGGCGCTCCTCCGCGCTCAGCGATCCCATCTGCTTGAGAATGCCGGTCAGTTCTCCCTTTTTGCCCAGGTAGCGGATCCGAAGTTCCTCCACCGTTTTGGCGTCAGCGGCGGCGGACAGCAGTTCCCCCGCCTCTCTGCGAATTTGTTCCAGCGCGTTTTTCATTGCTCCAAGCGTCTCCTTTGTTAAAATTTTATCATCGTGTCAATTGGACGAATTTCCCTGCAAAAAAATGCAAAAAACGGCCCTTCGCCCCCTATATCGGGACGAAAAACCGTAACAGATCCTCCGCGGTACCACCCAATTTCCGCCTGCGGGTCGGATGGGTATCCAAACCCGAGCAGCCACTCAGGCGCACAGCTAACGGAGCGCGAATCCGCCGACAGCTACTCGGCCGCCGGTGCCCGGCACGCCTTTTTCCATCGGCCCTCACAGGTGAAAATTCAGCCGCACTGTCCACCGGCGCGCTTCCAGCCTGGGCGCGTCTCTCTGGGGATGGAGCCTGAATATGCGGCTTACTGGGCCTGATCACAGGGTTTCCTTGATATTAGAGGTAATAATAACATAATCTTTGCCGAAATGCAACAACTCCGGCAAAAAAACACACTATATAGACAGCGTTTCATTTTGATTGATGAGGGAGGTGAGCCACCACGCGGTTTTGCATGGAATGCGGGCATCCGCTGGAGATATCCCACACAGCCGGAGAGGACGGGAAGCACGCCGGCTTTTGCGACCATTGCGGCACCGCTGTCCGCTCTGATTCCCCTGCCAAATACTGTGCCTGTTGCGGTGCCGCCCTGCCCGAGGGCCGCTCCTACTGCCTGCTGTGCGGCACACCCGCCGGACAGGCCCCCGCCCCGCCCATACAGGCGGAGGTGCCCGCCGACACCGCTTCGTTTTTTCCGCTGACCGGGCGATGGCCCCGCAGCTCGTTTCCCACATCTGTTGCCGCTGAGCGCAAGCGGTTGACCGGCATGGCCACGTGGATCGTCGCCCTGCTGTTCGCCGGCATCGCGGCTCTTGCCCTGTGGTGGTACCTGCCCTATCTCACCCCCAGCGAGGCGTTGCCCGTATCCGATGCGGTGGTGTACACCAAATCCGGCGGTGGGCTGTATCTATTTTTCCCGGAGAAGGAGCCCATTGAACTCAGCGCCTCCTACCCTGCGGGCAGCCCTGACCCCACGGTCATGGCCAGCGCCGATGGCCGCTATCTTGCCTATCTCAACAGCTCCGGCGGCAACACCCTGCATTATCTGGATCTGAGCCGGATGTTCAAGCTGGAGATTCAGCCCCGGGAGGGCCACATTGTGGACACCAACGTGGAGTCGGATTTTCGCTTTGCCACCAAGGGCGGCACTTTGGCGTTTCGCTCCGGCGACGGGCTGTTTTTGTACCGAAACCGCAAAATCGTCCAGCTGGACACCGGTGTCACCGGCATTGTCGATGTGGGCGAGCGGCAAATTTTGTACACCAAGGCCGGCGCCGACGAGCCGTATGTGGATTTGTACCTGCGCTCTCTGGATGCCGACGCCGACGACAAGACTCTCATCGCAGCCGGTGTGGCCCAGCTGCTGGATCACACCGCCTCCTACGGCGCATTCCTGCTTTTGATGCCCCAGACGGACGCCGCCGCCTACGAGGTTTTGTACCACGATGCCCGCACCGCCCAAACCCAGACACTGGCATCGGGGGTCACCTCCGTGCTGGATGCCTCCGCTGAGAAAAAGACGTTTGTCTACGTAAAGGAATCGGCCTTTGTCCCCGCTTACACCGACCTTGTCTCCGACCCCCACGAGGCGACCGACAGCCGCCTGACCGCCCCGGATCCCGATTACTTCGACCTGCCGGAGGGCTTTGTGGAGTACATGGAGGGCTTAGCCGACGAGGAAATGCCCGTGGAGGACTACGAACTGGACGACGAGGTCTACGACTCCTACACCGCCTACCGGGAGGCCCAGGACAAATACGCCGACAAGCTGGAGCGGGACAGGCAGCGCCGCCGCATCCGGGCCGGGCTGGACTCCTACAACGCCTCCGGCCAGCGGGAGTATAGCCTGTTTGTATACCGCAACAACTCCGCCCGCGCAGTGGAGGAGGGACTGCTGTTCCTCAACCCCCAGGGCCGCACCCTTTCCGCCCGGGATGCCATCGACGCCGACATCGCCGGAAACAGCATTGTCTATGTTATGAGCAGCAGCCAGGAGCTGCCGGTGCTGTCCCTCGACATATGGGCCGAACTGCAAAACGATGTTCGCGCCTATTTCAAACGCTTTGTTCCCCAGCATTTGTGCTATGCCACCCTGGACGGCGAGCCTGTCACCATGCAGTATACCGACAGCCACGCCCGCATTCGCGGCGTCTCCCTTTCGGCCAAGGGCGATGGCCTGTACTATGTTTTGGACACCGACAATGACGCCGAACTCTCCGGGCGGCTGTTCTATGTGCCCCTGTCCGGGGCGGAGACGCCCCAGCCTGTCATGGTGGACACCGACGCCATCCTGCCCCCCGATGCCCCCGCCTTTTCGGGGCAGCAGCTGTATCTGAAATCCGACGGCGGCAACCGAGGGGCCCTGTACGCCGCCACCTCCACCCTGGAGCCGGCGCGGCTTGCCGACGACATTGCCCTGGAGCCCGCCTTTACGGTGGAAAACGCCGGGAAAACCCTGCTCTATTACCGGCGCTATGACACAGACGCCACCCCGGGGCGGGGCGATCTCTACCTGTATGTCAAGCAGGAGCGGATGATCATCGGCGATGTCTATTCCTACGACTACCGCCGGGACAAGCTGATCTATCTGACCCGGAGCCTGACCGCCGACGGCACCTTCGACATTCAGCTGTATATGGAGGGCGGTGTTGTCACCGTGGATACCGGTGTGGGCTCGGTCATAGCAATCCAGCGGGACAGCTAATTTGTCACTATTTTGTAATTAAATTTTAAACTTTGGCCTGTTTTCTCTGGACTTTGCAACTATTATACTGTATACTTGTGGTGTTGGAATGAATCGGCACCCCCACAACCGCACAGACAGCCGGTTCCTGCCGAGGCGGTCAGGGCGCGGAACGCGCCATTGACAGCCGAAAGCCACAGGAAATAACTGTACAAGCTGAACACGCACCACCTGGAAGCAACGAAAAATTTGCAACAGCAAAAGGAGTTTTGAACATGTTGAAACGCATTCTGTCTTTTCTGATTGTAGCCGGCATGGTATTTGGGATGGGTATGGGAGCCTTTGCCTCCACCACCTCCAAGGCCGACGGCGCGATTCTGCCCATCGACACCAACTACAACGAGGATTACAACGTTGGCCCGGACGATGAAATCATCTTCCCCCTGACCGCCGACATGTTCTCCTGGAAAGACGGCACCGTGCGCACCAAGGCGGCCATCAAAAAGAGCCAGCTGAGCAACATTACCTTTGACGTGCGCAGCCTGCCCAGCAAAATTCTCTCCAAAAGCGATATCAGCTTTGCCGACAAGACCGTCAACGTATCCGGTCTGGGCAATGTGAAAACTGCCTGCCTGGTGATTAAATTCAAGGACAACTGGGCCATCAATGAACTGGATTT
>JAJDGX010000107.1 GCA_030265885.1 Ruminococcaceae bacterium OttesenSCG-928-L11
AGCGGGTCGAACTGGGGAAAATAGGGGCGAAATCTTGCGTTTTAGGGATGATTATGGTATTCTTAGTGCTGTAAAGGATAGTTCTTGACAGATCAGTTTCCTGTGAGGTGACATTATGCAGGTTAAATTGCAGAACGGCGGGCAAGTCTCCGCCGCCAGTCAAATTTCCCCTTTGCAGCGCATCAATCGCACCACCCGCTCCGCCGGGTACGCGGCTGTCGGCAACCGCACCCAGATGGTCTATGTCATGAAAAGCGCGTCCATGGACTATGTCCATTCCATGCGCAGCAAGCGCGGAGGCAACGCCTTTCGCAATGAATTGAAGCACAGCGGCACCCGGGACGGCGCCAACGGCATCCTGGTCAGCCGGCTGGATGGCTCCATTCGGGAGCTTCACTCCCTTGAACCGGAGGAATCCGGCTTTATCAGCCGGTATCTCAACGACCTTGCCAGCGTTCGGCAGCGCTTTACGGGCAGTTCTGCCTACCAAGCCATGAAGTGGCAGAGCGAATTGACCGGCACAGCCACTCAAGGGCCGCTGCAAAAGCTGGAAGAGGCCATTGCCTCCCACACAGAGGCCGCCTACGGAGAGGATGGGTACTCCGCCCCCTACGACACCGCCCCCGAGGATGCAGAGGCGGCTCCGGAAAACACCGAGACCAAAGAGGCCCCTTCGGAGCAACGGGACACACCGGAGGATGACCCCGGCTTGTTCCAGGCAGGCTCCCCCGCGTTTATCATGGGCGGAGACGAATAGCGGCTGTCAAAAATTGCAAATCGTTGCTTATGTGGCAGGGGAAATTCCCCTGCCACATTTATTTTGTCCGGAACGCATAACTATGCAGAGCCGCTGAAACGAATTGTCAGCCGGTTGTTTAGCAATATATTCCATATTATTCCACAACATGGAATGAAAATGTGTGACATTACAGGTTTTTTCTCGTTTTTCACCCATAAATGCAATAACTTTATTTGTATATTTTCGCAGAATATTGTATAATTACTGTTGCACATTGCGTAACAATAAAATAAGTTGGCAAAAAATGTATGAGGTGTTGTTATGAAGCGAAAGAGTATTAAAAGTGCCATTCTCTTACCCTCATTGGCTGTTCTGATTGCCGGTATCATGATGATGATAGCGGTGGTTGGAGTGTTTTCCTCCAATGCAACAAACGATTTGACAGAACGGCTGATCAGCGCCCGTGTCAACGAGTATGCCAACGAGTTCCGGGTTTTGAGCCGGGACGCCTACAGCACTCTTGCATCGGTAACGCCAATTGTAGCCAATTACATCGACCCGGATTTTGTGGCCGACGCCCTAAATCCCCGCGGCGATATCATCGAGATTCTCGCGGATGTGCTGATGAGCAACGATACCATCATCGGCATGTGGACCTGCTGGGAGCCCAATGCCTTTGACGGCAAGGACAGCGAGTTTGCCGGAAAGGATATTTACGATTCCAGTGGGCGCTTTACCCCATATGTCTATCGAAGCGGCGCCGGCTTTGGAGTGGAGACACTTGTGGAATACGACGACCCTGTGGCGGGCGAATTCTATCAGGGGCCGCTGCACAGCAACGGGGCCCCCTATATCACCGACCCCTACAGCTACATGGTAGACGGCAAAAAGGTTCCGATTTATTCCCTGGCTTTTCCCGTTGTGGTAGATGGAAAAACGGTGGGAGCCGTCGGCGCCGATATCCAGTGGCAGAGCGTAGTGGACATTATGAACGCAGCCAGCATTCTGGATGACGGATACATCTTCACCCTTTCCCCTGCCGGACTCATCGCCACCCACCAAAGCGAGGACTATCTGCTGCAGGATTACCACAACACATGGATGAAGGGCTACACCGGGGACATTGACCCTGTGTTGAATAACGGAGGCAGCTTTGCCATCAACGCCTATTCCGATATTACCCATACAAACATCACCCTCATAGGCTCCAGCGTACGGGTTGGCGAAACCACCCGCAACTGGATCGTTTGCGGTGCCGTGCCCGAGGCTACGGTCAACGCGTCCTCCGCCAGTCTGGTGATGACCATCATTCTCATCGGGGCCCTTTTGATTGCGGTTGTCGGCCTGACCATCTTCCTGATTGTGCGCATGCAGCTGAAGGATCTGCCGACCCTCACCGCCACCGCGGAGGCAATGGCCCTGGGCGACATCAACGCGGCCCAAACCGATGTGGATCAAACGACACCGACAAAGAACGAAATCGAACTGCTGCAGCGGGCCTTTGTCAAAATGGCAGAGGGCATACAACAGCAGGCCGCTGTGCTGTCTGAAATTGCACACGGCAATTACTCCGTGAACATTGCCGTCCGCTCCGACGCGGATGTAATGAACCGGGCCATCAGCGATATGCTGGACAGCTCCAACAAGATGCTGGCAGACATCCAGCAGGCCTCCGGCCAGGTTTCCGCCGGCGCGATGCAGATTGCCGACGGCGCCCAGGCTTTGGCCTCCGGCAGCACCGAGCAGGCCGGCGCTCTGGAGCAGTTCAGCCAGACTGTCGCCGAGATTCAAACTCAGGCCCAGGAAAGCGCCGCTTTGGCCCAGCATGCAAAAAATGCCACAGACAAGGTAAGTGCGCACATGGCCGAAAGCATGGACTACATGGCGCAGTTGACAGGGGCCATGTCCACCATCGACAATGGAAGCCAGCAAATTGAGAAGGTCATCAAGGTAATCGACGACATCGCCTTCCAGACTAACATCCTTGCGCTGAACGCCGCTGTGGAAGCCGCCAGAGCCGGTCAGCACGGCAAGGGCTTTGCTGTGGTGGCCGACGAGGTTCGCAACCTGGCGGGCAAGAGCGCCGACGCCGCAAAGGAGACCTCGGTGCTGATACAGAACAGCATCGAAAATGTATCGAGAGGGACGGAAATTACAAGCAAGACTGCGGAAAGTCTGAACGCTGTCGGCCAGCTTGCCCAGGAAAACGCCGCCAGTCTGGACAAGTTGGACGCCATGTCCCGGCAGACTACCTCCGCCATCGCCGATATCAACACCAGCATCGGCAATATTTCCTCTGTGGTGCAGGCCAACTCGGCCACTGCCGAGGAGAGCGCCGCCTCCGCCGAGGAAATGAGCGCCCAGAGCAGCCTGCTCAACGACATTGTGGCGCGCTTCCGGCTGCGCGGGTAAACAGGCAAATTGATTTCGCAGGAGAGCAGCGAAATCAGCCTTGTTGAAAAAAGTTAAACCGTGTTCTGAGCAAACAAGCCTTTCGATGGTGTGAAACGCCATCGAAAGGCTTGTTTTTTAATTGTGAGGATTGTATGGTTCCGGTTACTGATGCACCCCGGCTCCTCTACGCGCCGGCCTGGATGATGCGGTTGCGCCAAAGCACCCAAAGAAGGGGATCCAGTACCCGGTGGGGGGAGATGTGGTTGATGCTGTTATTCTCTGTGGGAGGGCTGCCCAGGGAGCTGAGGGCAAAGAAGGCGTAATCGGAAAACTGGGAGGTGACCTGGTTGACGATTTCCACCTCGCCCCAGCTTTCCAGCAGGCTTTTTACCTCCAGGCTGGTGCTGTTGTGGTCGGGCAGGTCAAAGCGGCGGTGCTTGGTATGGCGGGAGGGGTACAGAATAAAGCTGGAGGGATCCAGCAGACCCCGGATGGTATCGGCCTTGGTAAGACAGACCGCAATGGGGATATCGATTTTGCGCCGAATGTTTTTGCGGCCTCCCCCCTGCCGGATGAGGTGGATGGTTCGGGCCAGGAGAGTGGCGGCGTCCTCGTTGCTGACCTGCCGGCCGGTGCTGCGAACATTGTCCCGCACCGACGCAATCTGGAAGGGATCCACAAAGAAGAGGATGCCCCGGGCATTGTAGACGCTGCGGTTGTAGTCGGACATGACCCGCTCGCTTTTGAAGTTGGCTCCACAGGCGTCGTAGAAGGTCAGGTTGCAGCTTCTGCCGGCCATAGGCGAGCCCGAGAAAATCAGGGAATAGAGCAGGGGGGTGACCTCCTCCTGCTGGGTGGAATTGATGCATTGGCCCTTGACAAACAGAGGCTGATAGTACCGGGTTTCGTAGTGCTTGATGGTGTCGTCGCCGCCCAAGGGGTACAGCGAGCAATCGTAGTGCTTGGACAGGTTGCGGCGAATCTGGTCGATGGATACCGACAGATAGTTGCTCTTGCCGCTGCCCTCGGCCCCTACAATGGAGATGGGCACAGACGGCACCGTGTCGTCCTCGGCGATGATAGCATAGCCGCAGGAGGGGCAGAGACGCTCCGACAGGTGGCTGCGGCAGGAGGGACACAGGGGCTTTCCACCCTGAATCAGCACCTCGGCCGGGGGAATGGTGGTGCCTTCGCGGCCGCAGCCGGTTTTGGTGCAGGCAAAGGCAAATTCCTCGGGGGGATGCTTCTCAAAACAGTTGGGGCATACAATCAGCTTAGCAGGCATACACTCAATCCTTCTCTCAAGATCTACTTTCTTTTGGGAAAAAGAAAGTAGCAAAGAAAACCTCTCCGCTTCGCGATTCCCTATTTCAGGCGCCGCGAAGCGGATATTTTTTCTGTAGGTCGTCTCGAAGAGCGACCTTGTTCTTCTCTTTTTTGATTCAAAAAGAAAGAACGGCCTTTCTCGTTGTTTAGGTTAGTTTGAGGTTGGAAGTGGGGAGGAGGCGGTACTTGCGGTAGAGCTCTTCCTCCCGCAGGAACATTTTTACGTGGAGATTTTTGGGCAGCAGACTTGTCCGATATTCAAAGGTGATGGAACCGCTGACCCGGGTCTCCTTCTCAATTTCAAACAGGGGCATGCCGTCGGTTTTGCGCAGGGGCAGGCGATCCATCTTGCCGACGATAACCGCCCGTGGCAGCACAAACTCCTCCTCGGAGCTGATGGTCAGTGTCACCGTATAGGCCGACGCGAAAAAGGATTTCTGGTACTTCAACTCGTAGAACACCTCTTGCAGAGGCGTCAAATCCACGCGGGCCTCCACGCCCCGGGAATAGGTCTTTTCGCCGTCGGGGGTGACAAAGGCGGTGAAGATTTTGACGTAGTACAGGTTTTGCTCCGGCTCCCGCAGGACAATGCCGGCGTCCTCCTCATACTGCTTGCGGGAGCAGGACATATAGGTGGAGCCGGTTTCTCCCGGCCGCTTGGGGTAGCCGTCAAACCGCCAGGACACCAGAATCTCGTGGATGCCCTCCGGCCATTTCATGTTAAAGACAATGTCGTTGCCGTGCATGTCGTAGCTCAGCTCATCCACATCGGGCACCCGGATCAGGTACCGGGAACTGCCGATGGTGGCGTATTTGCCCGACACCGCCGCCGCCGTGATATACAGCCCACCGCTGAAGGAACAGCGAATGCGAGCACTCTCCGCCGTTTTGGTCTCCATATCCAGGCTGCGGTACTGCTCCAGCAATTCCGACAGGGGCAGGGTTTCGCCTACCCGGTACTCCATGCGCTGGGGCGATGCCAGCATCAGCACATCGGTGTACTGGGAACTGTACCAGTTGACGACGTACTCGTCCTCCGAATCCTCTACCTGTACAATGTCGAAGTGGTCGATGGGAGCAAGCAGCTTGTGGGGGATGACGCTTTCGCACACGCCCTTGGAATAGACCTTGAGGCCGTTGACTATGTACACGCCCACCACATAGTACCAGTACTCCACGTCGTTTTTCAGCTTGTAGTCGGAGTAGCCGTCCAGGCGGGGATTTTCGATGAGCATGCCGTCGCCCTTGGTCAGGGGACGGTCACCGCCCAGCTTGCGCCAGATCTGCACCTCCCGCAAATCGGGGTTAAAGTCCCAGCTGATGCGGGCGCCGGCGTCGGTGGGTACAATGCGCAGGCTCTCCACCTCCGGCACAATCAGCACCGAGGCCGACACGGTGCCGGTCTCGGAGAAGGCGTTGCCCCGTTTGACAAAGACACTGTAGTAGTGTCGGCGCAAAGGCGCTGCCGTCAGATCCTCGAAGGAGTGGGCCATGCCCTCGTAGAGGATGTCGCCGTCGTAGGCGGTCAGGGGGGCGCTGTCGGTTTTGCGCACCAGCACATAGCTGACCCGGCCCCCGGCAGGGCTTTTTGTCCAGTCCAGCCGGACACGCCTGCCAAACACCATGGCGATGAGATCCCCCACCGGCTCTGGGGGATATAGGGACAGCATCCGGCTCAACTCGATGCTGTCGGCCACAATGGCCAGCATCTCGTAGAGCACGTTGTAGTCCGGTTTTTCCGCAGAGGCGCGGATTTCCTCCAGCTTGACCTCAAACTCGGTCAACGTTTTGCGGATGTGATCCACCGTTGTCTCCGGCAGGCGGATGCGGCGGTTTTCCGCCTCCTCCACCAGTTCCCGGGCGGCGTAGTATTGGTTGTGCTCCACGGCGTCGTTGATGTTGTTGACAAAGGAGGCGTAGCGATCCTCCAGCAGCTTGGCCCTGCGCTGGAGAGACTCCAGATTGGGGTGGCCGGGCCAGTAGCGGCGGGCATAGGAGATGCACCGCTGGGCCGAGCTCCAGTTGCTGTCGAGAATGGCGGTCTCCGCGTCGTCCAGGTACTGGCGGGCCTTGGCCATATCCCCCAGGGCAAAGCCGCAGTGAGCGCAGACCTTGGCTCCGCCCTCAAAGGGGGTGGAGCAGTGGGGGCATTCCCCCCGCAGAGGTGCGGCGCAGAAGGTGCAGAGGGCGCCGTCCCGGTCGGTTTTGTTGTGGCAGGCAGGGCATTCGATGAGGTGGGACTGGCTGTCGATGGGAATGTCATACGCCTTGCAGTACCGGCGGATGTACTCCTCCGCCTCGATGACCTTGCAGCCGTATTTTTCCACGGCAAAGTTGATGATGCGCAGAATAATGTCCGGATTGATGAACTTGGAGCGAGTGTATTCGTCGTCAATCAGTTCCCCCACAGCGGGGTAGCTGCTGATTTTGAGGTAGCGGTCGTATTTTTGCTTGGAGTCGAAGGAGGTGAAAAGCTGCAGGCAGATGCCGGACAACTCCTGCACGGCGGTGACCTGGGCTGTCTTGGAGCCGCTGGCGGTGGCGGTGCGCCGCTGGGCCTCCGCCGCCTGCTTCAGCTTTTTGATGGAGGAGTAGGCGGGCTGCTCCAAAAAGGCGTACAGATCCGGCATGCCCAGTATGGCCAGGTTGCGCTGGATGTTCCGGGCGGTCAGGCGATCCAGGGTCTCCCCCATTTCCTCCTCATTGTCCTGTGGGGGCTTTTCGGAGACCGGCACCCGGGCCAGGTTGTGGAGGGCCTCCTTGGTGATGCCGTAGGCGGCGTATTTGGCTGTGAGAGAGGCTGCCTCCCGGGGGGTGATGTGACCCTTGCTCTCAAAAATGCGCAATTCAGCCTCAAACTGGCGAAGCATGGCGTTTCGCAGTTCCACCGCCGCCAGCCCCTCGTCAGTGCGCAGCATGGGGTTTAGCATGACGCGCTCAATATCCGGAAGCAGGCTCAGGTTATACAGGGCGATGCCCCGCTTGCCCGGTGTATCCTGCATCCGGATCCATTCCTGCCTCTTTTTCTGCATGGCGGCCTTGATCAGCGTCGTGTCCGTGACGGGCGGATCAAAGGCCAGTTCCAGCAAGACGTAGTAGTTTTCCCTCTCCATTATACGCAAGACCTCGCTCTTCTCCGTGCCAATGATGGGCTGGGAGTTTTGTTCTTCTTTTTCTTGCGACATTTCTTTCCCAAAGAAGCCGGAAAAAGAAGCAAAAAGAAATGTGCGCAACTTCGTTGATTGTCGCCGGGTGCCAATCGCCTCAAGATGACAAGGCGATTGAGTGGTATTTTGGCTTGGTTTGTATCAATGATCGGTGTACTCTATGGCTTCGCCCCAGCTTCCCTGTGGGGAACCGCGAAGCGCTTGTGTGCAGCTTCAAGCTGCTGCTGCCGCTATTATCAGGTTGTGGTAGCTGTAGCCGAGGAGGGAGGGGACTTGATTGGTGACGGCGTGGTACCGGCGCCACTGGGCCAGGCCATCGTCGTCGATGAGTCCCGCTGTGCCGTGAAGGAAGTTGGATACGCCGTCCAGCGCCGCGTGATGCCGTTTTTCCAGGCCGCATTCCGCTATCAGCGCCTCCATTGCCTCCGGCGTGGAGGCGTGGAAAATTCCCTCCCGGCCGTGGCCGGCATACTCCAGAATCTCCTCCAGATTGTCCACCTTATCCCGTGTGTTATTTAGTATGACGGCATATCGGTTCATATAGGTGAAAAAGACCAATCCGCCGGGCTTTACCAGCCGCTTGGCCTCCAAAACAGCTTGCTTGCGCCCCTGTGGTTCATGGATGTGATACAGCGCACCCATGCAGAGCACCACATCAAAGGAGGCATCCTCCCACGGCGATTGCTGGGCGCTTCCATAGTAGATATCGGCCAAGACCGGGTGTTCCTTTTGCTTGTGGCGCATAATCTCCACATTGTGGGGGACAATGTCGCCCGCCGTGACGATGCAGCCCCGTCCCGCCAGGTAAAAGGCATATGCCCCTGTGCCCGCGCAGTTATCCAGCACGGCGGCACCGGGAGGGATCAGGCTGTCCATAAAGCCGGTAGCCGTCAGATATTCCAGGTAGTGAGCGCCGCCTTCCATCAGCCGGATCTCTTCCACACCTTCATTTTCATAAAACGCGTTTAACGCAGCCTCTTGATTCAAAGTCGTTATCCATCCTGTTTGTTTGACATGCTGATGCTGCCGGCGAACCGGGTTCCATTCGTTTGGGAACAGACACCTATGTGAAGCGCGTCTCATATATAAAGGTGCAGTATAATGCCGATTTTGTTGCATTGGCGGGAAATTTCTCTGGGGTAAACGCTAAAACCAGCCAGCTTTTTCCATTTTGGGGATGAAAATACGGCGAACGTAATGTCCGCCGTTGAGAAAAGCTACGCCGGGAATTGCCGCCGGACGACAGTC
>JAJDGX010000108.1 GCA_030265885.1 Ruminococcaceae bacterium OttesenSCG-928-L11
GAAACTGACAAATCGCCAGAGAAGAGGGATCGCTTGTCGGGCAAACTATACATTGTAGGCACACCGCTGGGCAACCTGGGGGATCTAACCCCCCGGGCCGCCGAAACATTGGCACAGGTGGATTTCATCGCCGCCGAGGACACCCGGGTCAGCGTCAAGCTGCTCAATCATCTGGGCATCAAGAAGCCCATGATCAGCTATTACGAGCACAACATCCACCAGCGGGGGCAGATCATTCTGGAGCGACTGCTGACCGGGGAAAGCTGCGCCGTCGTCACCGATGCGGGCATGCCCTGCATCTCCGACCCCGGCGAGGATTTGGTGCGGCTCTGCGGGGAAAACGGCGTCGAGACCGTCGTGGTGCCGGGGCCCTCGGCGGTAGTGGCCGCCCTTGCCCTCTCCGGCCTGCCCACCGGCCGATTTTCCTTCGAAGGCTTTCTCAGCGTCAAAAAGGGAAGCCGCTTCTCCCATTTGGAGGAACTGAAGCAGGACACCCGCACCCTGGTTTTCTATGAGGCTCCCCACAAGCTGCCCCAAACTCTGGCGGATATGCTGGAGGTGTTCGGCAACCGAAACATCGCCCTGTGCCGGGAAATGACCAAACTCCACGAGGAGGTCATCCGCACCACTCTCAGCCAGGCGGTGGAGCGGTATGCCGCCCAACCGCCCAAGGGCGAGTTTGTGCTGGTGATTGAGGGGGCAGCCCCCTTTCAGGCGGAGCAGGTGCCGCTGGATGAGGCAGTGCGCCTGGCCCGCCGACTGGCCGAGGAGGGAAACAGCCCTTCCGCCGCTGCCAAGGAAGCCGCCGCCATCACTGGTCACCGCAAGGGAGATCTGTACCGCGCACTGGTCAACGACGAGAGTTAGGGCTTGGCAGACAGCGCAAATTGATGTATACTGGGATCAAGCAGCACCGCAACACCTTGTGAAGCCACACAGATGAATCCTGCAACAAAGGGGGATGACGATATGTCGGGCAAACACGGTACCATCAACAAAATCGGCAACGACGACAACACCGCCAAAACCAACATGATGGATATGTGGAAGGAAAGCCTGGACAAGGCCCGAAAAACCACTCAAACCGCACCCGGGGTGGCCAAGCAGCCCAATGAAGCCAAGGCCAGCCTGGATCAGAAGGTGCGAAACTCCAGCGCGGACTGCGAAACCTGCCGAAAGCGCCAGTACAAGGACGAATCCAGTGACGGCGGGGTGTCTTTCCAGGCGCCGAAGCATCTGGCGGCCTCCACAGCGGGCATCCGGGTGATGAGCCATGAGCACGAGCACGCGGCGGCGGAATCGACAGACCCCGGCGAAGAGGGCGGCGTGACCCGCTCCAGCAACACCTACCTGGAATATGCCAAGTGCCCCGAATGCGGACGCACCTATGTAAAGGGCGGCTTGACAAAAACAACCTCCCAGCCCACCTCCTACCGCAAGCGCAGCGGGTTTGACATGAAAATATAGCGGCACAGTCTACATTTTAGCGCCCCTTTCCGGGGGCGCTTTTTTTCATATCAGATACCAAAAAGTCACAAAATAGACACAATCTTTCATCAACAAGGTAACATTGCATATTATATGTGGATTTATTTTATCGCTTTTGACGGAATAAGTCACGATCGCGACAATTCATGTCACAATTCGGATAGTCCGACACAAAAAATCGTGCTACAATTAAAAAGCCAAGCAGATAAAAAATGTGCAAATCAACCAAAAGCGTACGAAAACAAAGCCCTATGTTAACTGTAAGGAGGATTTCACTCATGTCAAACACCCCTAAGTCAAAGCGCGTATTGGCCTTTGCTCTGGTCGTTCTGATGCTCGCGGTACTGTTTGCCGGATGCGGCGGCGGCAGCCAGTCGACGGCTTCCACCGGCTCCACCTCCACGGCCAGTCAGGCTTCCACCGGCAGCAGCACGGCGGCCTCTTCGACAGCGGCCCCCAAGGATGACGGCCCCGCCACTAAGGTTACCCTGGTCTCCATGACCTCCGGCGACTCCTCCGCTGCCCCCGACGTTTCTGCCGAGGTCAGCAAAATCTCCAAGGAAAAAATCAACGTCGAACTGAACATCACCCTGATCAACCAAGGCTCCTACAAAGATCAGCTGAACCTGATGCTCTCCAGCGGCGAGGATCTCGACATTTTCCTGGCCGGCTTGGCCTCCCCTCTCGCCACCTATGTCAACAACGGCCAGATCATCCCCCTGGATGACCTGATGGCCCAATATGGCTCATCCATCTACGAAGCACTTCCCATCGAGTACATTGAAGCCGGCCGCGTTTCCGGCGAGCTGTACGGCCTGGCCACCAACCGGGATCTGGCCAACTACTACGGCTTCTTTATGCGCAAGGATCTCTGCAAAAAATACGACATCGACTACGAAAACATCCATGACCTGGACGCTCTGGAAGAGGCCCTCATCAAGGTGCGCGACGGCGAGCCCGGCATGTACCCCGTAGCCAGCGGCAGCGGCGGCTCCATGGTCAGCTCCTGGGGCTGGGATGCCCTCAACGACCGCCTCGGCGTTCTGATGAACTGCGGCCTGACCGACCTGAACGTGGTCAACCTGTACGAAACCGATGAATACAGAGATTTCGTCACCCGCATGCGGAAATGGGAGCAGATGGGTATCATCATGCCCGACGCTGCCAACAACCCCGACACCGCGGAAGCCAACATGAAGGCCGGCAAGGCATTCGGCGGCTTTGGCCACCTGAAGCCCAACACCTACCTGACCAAGGCCCGCTCCTCCACTCATGAAATCGCCATTGCCGAAATCATCCCCGCATTTGCCACCACCTCCAACGTACAGGGCCTCATCTGGGCCATCGCCACCAACTCCAAGGCCCCCGACAAGGCCATGCAGATGCTCAACCTGATGTATGAGGATCCCGATATCACCAACCTCACCATCTTCGGCATCGAGGGCACCCACTGGAAATTTGTCGACGAAGCCAACGCCATCATCAACTACGCCGACGGCGTAGACGCCATGAACACCACCTACACCCCCGTTCTCGGCTGGATGTGGCCCAACCAGTTCATCGGCCATATCTGGGAAGGCGACGAGCCCGACGTTTGGGAAGTGCTCGACAACTTCAACCGCTCCGCCAACAAATCCATGGCCATGGGCTTTGCCTTTGACAACGCCAACGTGAAAAACGAAGTAACCGCCTGTATGTCCGTGCTGGACAAATACCACAATTCCCTGATGTGCGGTTCCATCGACCCGGAAACCACTCTGGATCAGTTTAACAAAGAGCTGTACGACGCCGGCCTGCAGAACATCATCGATGAGAAGCAGAAGCAGCTGGACGAGTGGGCAGCCGTCAACAAGAAATAATCCAACTCTGAGGAAGGTGTGAAGTAGGGTGTCCAAGGCTGGCAAATGGAGACGGTTTATCCCCTTTTACCTCATGATGATACCTAGTTTGATCTATCTCTTTATCAACAACTACATCCCTATGTTCGGCCTTGTGATTGCTTTCAAAAATGTCAACTACAGGATCGGCATACTGAAAAGCCCGTGGGCGGGACTCAAAAACTTTGAGTTTCTCTTCCGCACCAAGGACGCGTGGACAATCACGCGGAACACCATCGCCTACAACCTGGTATTTATCGTTTTGGGGACGGTCATCGCAATTGCGGTGGCCATCCTCCTCAACGAAATCAGCACACGCATTGTCAAAAACGTGTACCAGACCATCATCCTTCTCCCGTATCTGATCTCCATCATCGTGGTCAGCTACATTGTCATGGCGTTCCTCAGCTATGACACCGGCTTCATCAACAAAACCCTGTTTGGAGCCATCGGGAAGGAAGCCATCTCCTGGTACAACGAGCCGAAATACTGGCCCTTCATCCTGGTCGTTGTGTACATATGGAAGCATTTCGGCTACTCCTGCATCATCTACTACGCCACAGTGGTCGGCTTTGACCGCGGCTATTACGAGGCCGCCGTCATCGACGGTGCCACCCGCTGGCAGAGCATCCGCTTGGTCACACTGCCCATGCTGAAGCCCACCATCATCACCCTGACCCTGATGAACATCGGCCGCATCTTCTACTCCGACTTCGGCCTTTTCTACCAGGTGCCCCTAAACTCCGGCCCGCTGATTGACGTGACCAACACCATCGACACCTATGTGTACCGCGGACTCATCACCCTCAACGACGTGGGTATGTCCTCGGCGGCAGGCTTCTACCAATCCATTGTCGGCTTCATTCTGGTAATGCTGGCCAACTGGGTTGTCAACAAGGTCGACAAAGAGAACGCACTGTTCTAAGAAAGGAGGAGACTCATGTTTACCCACAACAAAGCATTCCAGGTCGGCGCCAACTTCATCATGATACTGCTCAGTCTGACCTGTATTCTGCCCTTTATTCTGCTCATTTCCGCATCCATCACCAACGAGTCCTCCCTCCTGATGAACGGATACGCCTTTTTCCCACAGGAGATCAGCTGGGATGCGTATAAGTTCCTGCTGTACGACAGCTCCTCCATTGTCCGGGGCTACGGCATCACAATTTTTGTCACCGCCGTGGGAACCACCGCCAACCTGCTTCTCACCATTCTGTTGGCTTACCCCCTTTCCCGCCCGGATCTGCCCGGCAAGAATACGTTTTCCTTCCTGGTATACTTCACCATGCTGTTCAACGGCGGTCTGGTTCCCTCCTACATCATGTGGACACAGGCCTTCCACATCAAGAACACCATATGGGCGCTGATTGTTCCCAGCCTGATGCTGAACGCCTTCTATGTCATCATGATGCGCACCTACTTTACCTCCAACATCCCCAACGAGATCATCGAGGCGGCGCGGATCGACAGCGCCGGAGAGATGCGCATTCTCTTTACGGTGGTTCTGCCCATGTCCCTGCCCATGATAGCCACCCTGTGCCTCATGGTCGGCCTGGGCTACTGGAACAACTGGACAAACGGTCTCTACTACCTGACTGACTCCAGTCTCTTCAGCATCCAGAACATCCTGAACCGGATGCTGCAGGACGCCCAGTTCCTGGCAAGCGGCATGGCCGGCGAGGCAGCAGCAGAACTGGCCGCCCAGCTTCCCACCACCGGCATCCGCATGGGCGTAGCTGTGCTGGGCGCTCTCCCCATCATGCTCATCTACCCCTTCTTCCAGAAATACTTTGTCAAGGGCATCACCATCGGAGCCGTCAAAGGCTAACCAGCTTGAAGCTGGACACACACGCTCCGCCCAGCTTGAAGCTAGACACATGCGCTCCGCCCAGCTTGAAGCTGGACACATGCGCTCCGCGGTTCCTTGATAGCGGCATTGGATACAATTGATGTTGGAATGGCCGGTGCGGGATTTCCTTGCACCGGCCATTCCTCTTAGCAGAAGGAGATATATTGCCATGCGAGCAATCATGATCATGTTCGATTCCCTGCGAAAAAACATGCTCCCCCCCTATGGGTGCGAAGCCATCCACGCCCCCAATTTCAAGCGGCTGGAGGAAAAGTGCCTGACCTTCGACAACTTCTTTGTGGGCAGCCTGCCCTGCATGCCGGCCCGCAGGGAGTTCCACACCGGGCGCTACGGCTTCCTGCACCGGGGCTGGTCTCCGCTGGAGCCCTTTGACGACTCCATGCCGGAGCTGCTGGATCAAAACGGCATCCACACCCATTTGGTCAGCGACCATTTCCACTACTGGAACGACGGCGGCGCCAACTACCACGCCCGCTACTCCACCTATCAGCCCGTGCGGGGCCAGGAGGGGGACAAATGGGGCTACGACATCCGCAAGCTGCGTGCGCCTCTGGAGAACCCCACCACCATGCGGGAGCTTCCCCCCGGCGTACCGGAGCTGTTCAAGAAAATGTTCCAGCGGGATTCCGTCAACCGGGATCGGATGGATACCTTTGAGACACACCCCAACAGCCTGACCTTCGCCGGCGGGCTGGATTTCCTGCAAACCAACAAGGATCAGCAGGACTGGTACCTCCAGGTGGAGTGCTACGACCCCCACGAGCCCTTCTACACCTTCCAGGAGTTCCGGGACATGTACCCGTCCTCTTACCAGGGCCGCCACATCGACTGGCCCTCCGCCAGCCAGGTACAGGAGGATCCTGCCCTCATCGAATACGTCCGCAACCAGTACAAAGCCGTCGTCACCATGTGCGACCGCAATCTCGGCAAAGTGCTGGATTTCATGGACGCCAACGACATGTGGAAGGACACCATGCTCATCGTCAACGCCGACCACGGCCTGCTCCTGGGCGAGCATCAATGGTGGGGCAAGGGTGCCATGCCGGTGTTCAACGAAATCGCCAACACCCCCTTCTTCCTGTGGGATCCCCGCTGCGGCAAAAAGGGAGAGCATCGCCAATCCATCGCCCAAACCATCGACCTGGCCCCCACCCTGCTGGATTTCTTCGGCGTGGACATCCCCGCCGACATGGAGGGCAAACCCCTGAAAAACATCGCGCAAAGCGACGAGAAAATCCGGGATTACGCCCTATACGGCTATTTCGGCGGCCATGTCAACATCACCGACGGCCGGTACGTCTACATGCGCGGCCCCGCCAACGAATCCAACCTGCCCCTCAACGAATACGTCATCAATTCCGGCTCCATCTTCGGCCGGGCCAGCGTCAACATGCTCAAGGACGCGGAACTGGCCCCACCCTTCCCCCACACCAAGGGCCTCCGCACCTGGAAACTGGATCAATCCAAAGGACATCCCCACTTCAACCCCGCCAAATTCGGCACCCTGCTGTTTGACCTGGAGCAGGATCCCACCCAGGACACCGTCATCAACGACCCGGATGTGGAGGCCCGCATGGTGGAGAACATGATCCGCCTGATGCAGGCCAACGGCGCGCCGGAGGATCAATACGAGCGTCTGGGGCTGAAACCGGAATAACCCCGCCGCCCGCTCTACCTATGTATTCCCGGCTTGGCACAGCGCGATAGGCGCAAACACTCCCCCGTCCACTGCTGTGTGGGCGGGGGAGTGTCTGTATTCTTATACCATCCAATATTATTCTCTGCTCACGCTTCACCCTCGGCCGCAGGCACATCCCCGATCAAATCCGTATACCAGGAAACCGCCTCAATATAGGCGTCGTAAATGTCCTCGGTGGAAAGGTCGTGGATGATAAGCTCCCGGGAGATTGCACCCCAGTCGGCGGTCTCGTAATTCTCAATAAAGCTCAGCACCGTCGCGTACTTGCCGGTTCTTTCCACCAAAGCGGCGTGGATGTCATCCGATACCAGCACCAGCTTCAAGGCGTCGGCCATATCCATCTCCAAAATCACATCCAGCACCGAAAACAGGCCGGTCAAAAACAGGCTCTGAGACTCCCGCTGCAGCTTGAAGAGGGGGGCGAGGTTCTCGGCGAACTTGGCCCGCACCAGCGAAAGCCGGGAGATCTCATTGGGTCGATCGGAGCCCAGGGAGCGGGAAACGGAGGTAGTCACCCATTTCCGCACCTCATTCTGCCCCAAAATGGTGATGGCGTGGTTGATGGTATTGATTTTCTGGCTCAAGCCCAAAAACGGGGAGTTGACCATCCGCATCAGCGACACGGAAAGGGCCGTGTCCTTCTGCACAATATCAGACACCATGTCGAACTCAAAGTTCTCGTCCCGCACAATATTCAGCAGCCGAATCAGGTTGGTTTTCAGGGGCGAGACATCGCTGCGGCCCTTTGTGACGGGAACCCGGTAAAAGTTGCCCTCAAACAGATGGATCTGCTTGCGCTTGCAGCGGTCAAAGTCCTCCTGACTGGCAATGTGGGTGGCCACAATTTTCAGGTTGCGGTGATCCCGGTTCAGCACCCGCAAAAGCTCCTCAAACGCGTCCGGCTCCAGCTTTGCGGTGTTCAGGAAAATATAGTCGCCCAAATCCAGCAAAGGCTTGTACTGAACCAGCTGGTAAACATTGTGAAAAGCAAAGCGATACCCCTTCTCCCTGAGAAGCTGCATATTGGAGATATAGGGCTCCTCCGGCTTGGCGTCCGCGTTCAGCAAGAAAATCACTTTATCGGGGGAAACGTCGCACTGGCTGTCCAAATCGCCCAGCAGCGCAATGCCGCCAACCGGAACAATAACCGGCTGGTCTATGGTAAAGGCCTCCACCCCTACGGTGTTCAGGGTTTCCAGGGGGGGCGGCATGGTGGCGCCGTCAAAAACCGCAGTGGATTGCAGGGCGGTAGTGATATAGTCGTTTCCCTTTTGATAGCGGAAATAGTATACCTCCACAGCCATGTCCTTGTTAAACAGGGGAATGGGAACGATTAACATATCCATACGCAAAGCCTCTTTTCACAAGTATCATAACATATATCGGCCCGGACATGCAGCAATTTACCCCACAAAACCAAATTTATGACAAAATTGCGCAGATTTTCCCTGTCGAAAAAGGGATTTGCTTGATTTCGGAGGGATATGTCGGTATAATAAATGCGGTGTGTTTCCACACAAGCCAAATTCCCGTTTCAAATGGAGGTTACCATGAATTATCTGGCGATAATCGGAATCATCGGTACAATTGTGGCGATCGTGGCCCTGATTCTCTTTATTGTCCGGTTTATCGGCGCTTTTTTGCGCACCCGCCGGGAAAACGCCGCAGCCCAGGAGGCCTACGAAACCCGCTTTCTCAACATAACCGACCACTATGCCGAGGACAAGGCCCGGCTGTATCCCCGGTTCAAGGCCCACTACGACAAGCTGTACCAAAGCCTGCACATTCCCGGCCAGGTATACCGGGTGGAGAAGTGCTCCTGCGTGTTTTCCCTGGAGCATGTCTGCCTGGGGCACTACGCCTGGATGGGGGAGGAAGCCCTTTACTTTTTCCCCATCTGGGAGGATATTGCCCTGTATTTGCAGGATCCCGAAT
>JAJDGX010000109.1 GCA_030265885.1 Ruminococcaceae bacterium OttesenSCG-928-L11
CACAGCCAAAGCAAAAAGTCGGGCGAAGCCCGCAATCAAAGCAAAAAAGGGATTAAGAAGGGGTAACACCTCCTATCCAAGCAACCCCATATGCTCCAACAAAATCTTCACCCCCATCAAAACAAGGATAACCCCACCGGCCAGCTCCGCCTTGGACTGGAACTTGCTGCCGGCCAGATTCCCCAGCTTGACCCCTACCATGGACAGCACCAGTGTCACCACGCCGATAAACGTGACCGCCGGCACGATATCCACATAGAGAAAGGCAAAGGTAATGCCGACGGCCAGCGCGTCGATGCTGGTTGCCACTGCCAGGGGCAGCATATCCCGCAGCTTCAGGGAGGCATCCGATTCCGTGGCGCACTCGGCCTCTTCCCCCCTGTGGGACAAGCCCTCCGCTATCATTTTGCCGCCGATGACCCCCAGCAGCACAAAGGCCATCCAGTGATCCAGCGCGGTGATGTAGACGGCGAACCGAGAGCCCAGAAAATAGCCCAACAGGGGCATGGCGGCCTGGAATCCGCCAAAGTACAGCCCCACAATCAGCATTTGCCGGGGGCTGCTTTTTCGCATGGAAAGCCCCTTGCACATTGCCACCGCAAAGGCATCCATAGACAGCCCCACGGCGATCAGCGCCAGTTCCAACAATGACATTTTGTTGTTCCTCCCCTTTGCCTGCGTCTGAGCCGCATTTTGCCCGGCAGGCGTTCTCATCACAAACAAAAAGCCCACGCATGGCTCGATCCATGCGTGGGCCTTTCCGTTTAAAAAGGGATCCATGCACGGCAAAGCAGCCATACATGAGTCTCGTTATTCCCTGTACTCCCCAGAACAGGGTAGACAAGCCAGACCAATGGTCAGCATGTTGACTTGCCGCGTGCCTGTGGCACGCCAACTACTCCCTCACAGACTTTTTATTTGCTGTATTGTACCATGGGTTCCCCGGTTTGTCAAATGAGATGTCCGCACCGGCGACACCGTATGATTGCGCTGTCCGGCGGTATACTAATCCCAATCCAAACCGCTGGGAAAGGAGGTGCATGGTATGGCAAAGGGACATTTTGTGTTTGAGATTGGAATCATCCGGGCGTTTGCGCTGTTTCTGGGGCTACTGGCGGCCGGGTTTGCCGCCGGATCCCTGTGGTCGGCAAGCCGTCGGGTGGAATACGGGGAAGAATGACGGCGCCAAACCGTCGCGGGGATTCCATTTCTCCGGGGAAGCCGCTATACTGGCATAGGATGGCGTGCTCTACCGCTTGTTGCCGGCGTAGGAGCCGGCGGCGTCCCGGACATCGGTGTGCTGGTTCAGGTTGCGGTATTGCCCGGGGGTGATGCCCTCCGCCGCCTTGAACTTGCGGGTGAAGCTGGAGACATCGGCGTAGCCCACCTGGGTGATGATGTCCCGCACTGGAATGTCGGTTTCCCGCAGCTTTTCCTTGATGAAATCCAGCCGCAGGCCTGTCACATAGGCGGTGAGACCATAGCCGGTCTGATCCTTCAGGATGCGGCGCACATGGCTTTCGGACAGGTTAAACTCCCTCGCCACCTGCTCGGTGGAAAGATCATAGCTTTTGAAGTTGCGGCGGATGTATTCCATGATGGCGGAGACGTTTCGCTTTTCGGTCTGCTGCTGGGCCTCGCCGACCCGCAGGCAGATGTCCGCCACCTCGGTGCGGGCGGTGCGCACAAACTCGCCGATGTCGCTGTGGGCGGCGGCGCGGATCAGCTCGTCGGCTTCGTCGCCGATGCCCAGGGACGCCCGGATTTGCAGGATGCTGTTGACGATGTAAAAGCAGAAGCACCGGGCCTGGGAAAAGGACGGGTGATGAGACCGCACTGTCCCCGCCATTCGCTCCAGTATCTCCGAGGCCATGTCGGCGTTTCCATGGGACAGGGCCTGCCGGAACATCGCCCCCTGAGACGGCGGACACAGATAATCGCCGCCGGTGGGCTCCAGGGCCTGGAACACGCTGATGGAGCCGGCGGGCTCCTTGAGGGCGGCCATGGCCTCGCAGTAGGACATATCGGCCCGCAGGGGATTGTCGTACCGGGTGCCCACGCCGACGGTGACACGGGTTAGGCCGCTTCCCGCCAGTGCGTCGTAAATCCGGGCGGCCACGGTGTCCCGGCGGGCGTCGCTGTCCGCCGCCATCAGCAGCACAACAAGGCCGGGGTCGTCCAGCTCCAGAATATAGGCTTTGGCATGGGAGAAGCCGATGGCGCCGAGGGTTTCCATGACGGAGCGGACGCTGTCGGCACCGTCGTAGGATACGGCGGCCACAAAGACCGACCGCTCCGCCAGTTCAATGTCCAGCCCTTCGAAGGCCCGGTTCATCTCGTCCTGGTCGGCGTATTTACCCCGGAGCAGGCTTTCCAGGGCCTTTTGGCGATTGTACTCGTTTTGCCGCTGCATTTTATCCAGCAGGTGATCCTGCTCGGTGACAATGGTGCGGTACTGGCTGCCAATCAGCTCGATGACGTCGGTATCCCGAACGCCCTCCATCATAAACAGGTCGCTGGCCAGGGAATACAGGGGCTTGTAATTGCGGAAGGCCAGCACAATGGCAATGCCCAGCACCACCAGCAGCAGCAATATAATAAGGTAGAGGTACATATTGATTTGCTCGTTGACGGGGTGGATGAACTCGGAGTAGGGGATGGAGTACACATAGGTGAGTCCGTGGCCGGGGGATATCGCCCGCACCGTCACAAAGGATTCGCCGTTGATGCGGTGGCGGATGATGCCGGTGCCCTTGAGATAGGACAGGGTGCGGCCCACCTCGTCGATGTCGTACTGGTCGTAGCGATCCAGCCCGTAGCTGACATCGTAAAAGGAATTGAACACAAAGAAATAGCCGGAAAAATCGCCGCAATACTTCACCGCAAGGCTGTTGAAGCTGTCCCGGTCGGCGATGAAGGCGATGGTGCCGATGGGGTTGATGTCCAGGGGCGGAATGGGGCTCATATACACAAACTGGGTGCCCGGCGTGTTTTCGATGGCCAGGCGGGTGGTGGTCATGGTGGGGGCGGTGACGCTGTTGAGCTTGGTGAAAAACTGCACCATGTCCAACTCCTCGCCGTAGGCCTTGCTGCCCTGGAACTGGTTGTAGCTGACCCGGCCCTGGCGGGTGTATACATCGGGGCCAAAGCGGGGGTAGTAGACAATTTCGCAGGGGAAGGCGAAATTGTCGCCGTAGGTGCGCAGCTGGGCCATGATTTTGGTGTTGATGTCCGACGCCTGGGGCCGGGGGGCAAGCAGGTCGGCATCCAGCCCGGATACCATACTGTAAAAGTGGAGGGTGTTCGCCTGCATGACAGAGATGTTTTGATCCATCTCGGTTTTCATTTCGTCCATGCGCGCCAGCATGAGGCTTTCCTGCTCGCGGCTGAGATGGTTCTTGTTCTCCCGCCAGAATAAGCCGCTGATTGCGATAATGGGGATCATGCTGACCAGGATGTAGGAAAGCAGGTAGCGCTTCGCCGTCTTTCCCTTAAACCAGGTAAACCGATTCATGTGCATTACCTCATTGTGATCAGTTTCGAAGTCCGCCCGGGCGGACACGGATGCCTGCAGCACCGCAATGGGGAACGGAGCCTGCCGATTCGGCCTATGACCGTTCCTTCCTCTCTTTGGAGGGGCCGGAGTCGCTGTTGTCTTTTTTGTATAAAACATTATATCACGCATGGGTTCTAATAGTCAATGTGTCCAAATACCATCTGCTGCATTGCAGCAACATGAAGCAGGCCCGTGTATATCGATGGCAAACTGTACAAATTTATTTCAGCTACCACAGCACAGTATACAACAAATGCGTGTTTTGACCAACCGACCAACCGGATGGCATACCGAAAACCGATGTTGGCATACTGCATAAAAACCAACATATTGTAAACATATTTATAAGCATTTATAATAAAAACAATCCAAAACCGCTCATCGAACTACAATACAATGAGAAGGGATGATACCATGAAGCGTATGAAACGATTTGTCTCGACTGCGACCGCGCTGCTGCTTGTTGCCGGCCTGTGTGCCTGCGCGGGCTCCGGCACCTCATCCACCGGTTCCGGGGGGACGACCTCGTCTGCGGCACCGGCCGCATCGTCCACAGCGCCTGCTGCTTCCGGCAGCACCCCCGCCGCCCCCGCCGCGGAAACCATCGAGGAGGCCATCGGCTTTGAAGCCGTTGTTGTCCCCTTCCCCGCAGAGCCATTAATGAAGTATCCCGTAGAAAACGGCGGCAAAATTACCATCTGGATTCCGCTGCAGGCCACGGTTTCCAAGTACTATCAGACGCTGCGGGAGAACGCAACCGTTCAGCAGTTTATCAAGGATACCGGCATTGACGTGGAATTTGTTCATCCCCCGTCCGGCCAGGAAAAGGAGAATTTCAACCTGCTGGTCGTATCGGACAGCTTGCCGGATATTCTCTCCGACTGCAACAAGCACTACGCAGGCGGTGAATCCGCGGCAGTGGGTGACGGCGTCTTTGCCGACCTGACCGATTTGGTCGCCCAGTATGCCCCCGACTACAATTATTTCCTGGAAAATAATGATCTGTTCCGCAAGCTGGCCACCACCTCCGACAATAAAGTCTACAGCATTTATAACTACAAGGACGTACAGGCCCCCTATTACCACAGACCCCAGCTTCGGGCCGACTGGCTGAACGAATGGGGCATGGAAATTCCCATTACCTTTGACGACTGGGAAAAATACTTTGACAAGGTGCTGGCCGAAAAACCCGGCGTCGCCCCCTGGCTGCCCATCAAAAACGGCATTGAGGGCACCTTCCTGGGCGCCTTTGAAATTGGCGGCCACGACAACGGCAAGCGCTTCTTTGTGAAGGAAGGCCAGATTCACTACACCTTCAACGAACCCCGCCTGCTGGAGTACCTGGAACTGATGAACAAATGGTACACCAAGGGCTACATCAGCAAGGACTTCACCACCGTTGACCGCATGGACAACGAGTTTGCCAACGGCAAGGTGGCGGCCCTGGTCGGCAACACCGACACCCTGTATACCCTGGCCAATGAGCTGGACTATGAAGTGGCTACCACGCCCTATCCCCGTGTGAAGGACGGCGACGCCTTCCACTTTGATATCTTCTACTTCCCCCAGAACGGCAACCCCAACACCATTGCCGCCAAATCCAAGAATAAGGAACTGGCTCTGCAGTGGCTCAACTACGGCTTTACTCAGCATGGCTCCGGCGTTGCCAACTTTGGCGAGACCGGCGTGACCTGGGAAATGGGTGCCGACGGCGTCCCCGTCTTTACCGACTATGCGCTGAACAACCCGGATATCCCCATGTCGGACGCGGAGTACACCCTGCGCCTCCACACCTGCTGGGCCAAGTACCGCTACGGCGACGATATCTCCATGATCCGCAACGTGGCCCTGCCCGACACCTGGGACTATCGGGCCAAGTGGGGCATGGGCGACGACCCCAACCCCTGTGACAACGCCTATGCGCTGCCCACCCTCTCCTTCACCACCGAGGCAGCCTCCGAGATAGGCAAGCTGACCACCGATATCGATACCTACGCCGAGGAAATGATCCTGAAATTCATCACCGGCGCCACCCCCCTCTCCGAGTTTGACACCTTTGTGAAAAACTGTGAGGCCCTGGGTATGCCCCGACTGATTCAGCTGTATCAGGAAGCCTACGACGCATTCCTCGCAAAATAACCGGAACGAATGGCCCATAGGGGGAAGCCCGTTCACCGACGGATGGCGCTTCCCCCCCTCCATTCTGTATGCGATTTATTTTACGCGAAAGGGGATGCGTCCCATGACAAAGCCTCAGGCAGTATCCGCTGTGCCACAGGTCGGGGAAAAGTCCTTTTTCACCCGGCTAAAGGCGAATTACCGCCGCCACAAATCCCTGTACATCATCTGTGTTCCCATTTTGCTGTACTACATCATCTTTAAGTATCTGCCCATGTTCGGGGTAGTCATTGCCTTTCAGGACTTTCGGCCCGGGCTGGGCTTTACCGGAAGCCCCTTTGTCGGGCTGAAGTATTTTGTGGAGTTTCTGACCAATCCGACGGCGTCGCGAACCATTCGCAACACCATCGTCCTCAATTTGTACAATCTGGCTTTTGGGTTTCCCGCGCCGATCATTTTGGCTCTGCTGCTCAATGAGATGCGGGGCTCCCGCTACAAAAAGGCCATTCAGACGGTATCCTATCTGCCCCATTTCATCTCTCTGGTGGTGGTCTGCGGCATCCTGAAGGATTTTTCCGCCAGCTACGGCATCTTCAACGACTTCACCGCCCTGTTTGGCCGGGAGCCGGAGGCGCTGCTGGGCAATGTGGATCTGTACCGGGGCCTGTATGTAGGCAGCGGCATATGGAAAAACATCGGCTGGGGCAGCATTTTGTACCTGGCTACCCTTTCCGGCACCGACCCCAACCTGTACGAGGCGGCCGTTATCGACGGGGCAGGCCGCTGGAAGCAGCTTGTCCACATCACCATCCCCACCATCGTACCCATCACCATTTTGCAGCTGATTATGCGGGTGGGCTCCATGATGAGCGAGGGCGCCGAGAAAACCATCCTGCTCTATTCCCCCCTGGTGTACGAAAAGGCGGATATCATCTCGTCCTTTGTGTATCGGCGGGGCCTGCAGGAGGCCAATTTCAGCTTTGGCGCGGCGGTGGGACTGTTCAATTCCATCATCAATCTCTGCCTGCTGGTAGGCGCCAACTGGGCGTCGAAAAAAGCCACGGGCGAGAGCATGTGGTAAGGGGGCGGATGGAGTGATTGAGCGAAGAACCATCTCCAATGTTTTGTTTGACTGGGCCAACGCCCTGGTGCTGGGTGTGCTGGGATTGGTGTGCCTCTACCCCATGCTTCACGTGCTGTTCGGCTCCTTCAGCGACCCCCGGCTGCTTATCTCCCACACGGGCTTGCTGCTGCGGCCCCTGGGCTTTATCACCAAGGGCTATGAAATCGTATTCAACAACCCCAATATCTGGAGCGGCTACGCCAACACCCTGTTTTATGTGGTAGTCGGCACCGTGCTGCGCATGTCTATGACCATGCTGGGCGCCTATGTGCTGGCCCAGAAGGACTTTATGCTGCGCAAGGTTCTGATGCTGATGTTTGTGTTCACCATGTACTTCGGCGGCGGACTCATCCCCGATTATCTGCTGATTACCAAGCTGAAAATGCTGAATACTCGCTGGGCCATCATTGTGCCCAGTCTCATCGCCACCTGGAACATGATCATCCTGCGGACAGCCTTCTCCCAGGTGCCGGCCTCTCTGGAGGAATCGGCGCGGCTGGACGGGGCCGGGGATATGACCATTCTGTTCCGCATCATTGCCCCCACCACCAAGGCATCCATCGCGGTTATCATCATGTACTACGCTGTGGGTGAGTGGAATTCCTGGTTTTCCGCCGCTATTTACTTGCCCGCCCGCCGGGATCTGTACCCGCTGCAGCTGTTTTTGCGGGAGATTCTCATCGCAAACTCCATGGGGGGCAACACCACCGCCAATACCTCGGCCGGGTTTACCGACGCCGACTCGGTGGCGGCTCTCATCGAGGACGTGGTGCGCTACTGTACCATTGTGGTGGCGACGGTGCCTATCCTGTGCGTGTACCCCTTTGTGCAGAAATACTTTGTTAAGGGCGTTATGATGGGATCCATCAAGGAATAATCCGGAAGGATGCGCACAAAATGAACCTCCCCGGGGCAAGCCCCGGGGTATCAAGAGTACAAGTCCTTTTACAAAGGACTATACCGCCCTGCGGGGCGAAAGGGGAATAATGAACGCCCCATAGGGGCACCCCAACAAAGTTGGGCAGGGAATAAAACCCTTTCGGTTCATTCAAATTACAGAACGGAAAGAAGAGGAGTCAAATGGACAACATTTTGGCAGCCACCAGCGGATTTTTTAAGGAGCCCACTGCGGCAAACTGGGCTCGGGCCCGGGAGGCAGGTCTCACCGATACGGAGCTGTGCCTTTCGCGGGAATGGCCCATAGCCAATATTCTGGATCAGGCCAACGCCATGTTCGCCATGTTCCAGGAGGCCGGCATCCGGGTGTCCTCCACCCATCTGCCCTTTGACGATTCCTGGGACATATCCGCCGTGGACGAGCCCCGCTGCGCCAATGCTCTGGCCGGGCTGAAACAGCTGGTGGACTGGGCCTCGGAAAAGGGGATCGGCATCGCCGTGCTGCACCCCAGCTATGAGCCCATCACCGACGATGAGCGCCCCGCCCGCCTGGCAAAGGCCGCGGCATCCATCAAGGATCTGGCCGCCTATGCCCGGGAAAAGAATGTGCGGATTGCCGTGGAGAATCTGCCCCGCACCTGTTTGGGCAATTGCTCCGCCGATATGCTCGCCCTGACCAACCACGGCAAGGACGCCGACATGTGTTTTGACTGCAACCATCTGCTGATGGAAAGCCACCGGGATTTTCTCGGGGCGATCCTCCCCTATGTCATCACCACTCATTTTTCCGACTACGACCGGGTCGATGAACGCCATTGGCTGGTGGGCGACGGCTGCATCGACTGGCCGGAGCTGCTCTCCCTCTTTGAGGGGGCCGGTTACAAGGGGCGGTATCTGTTTGAACTGAATGAGGGGGCGTCCCCCTCCCTGGGCAGGCCCTTCACCCCTGCTGA
>JAJDGX010000011.1 GCA_030265885.1 Ruminococcaceae bacterium OttesenSCG-928-L11
GCCCGCCAAGCCGCTCCACCAGTGGAAAATACTCTGCCTCCGGGTCTGCTATGATGATGTCGTCCTCCGTGATGAGGAAGACATTCACAATCTCCCGCTTGGCCGAGAAGGACTTGCCGGAGCCGGGCGTACCGAGGAAAAGCCCGTTGGGGTTCTTGCATTTCTTGCGGTCAGCCATAATGAGGTTGTTGCTGAGCGCGTTGATGCCGTAGTAGAGCGCCTGCCCGCCCATGAACAATTCGCAGGTGGTGAAGGGCACAAAGATGGCCGTGGAGGAAGTGGTAAGCCCGCGCTCAATCTCGATGCCGTTGTAGCCGATGGGCAGGCTGGACATGAAGCCCTGCTCCTGCTGAAACTCTAATCTTTTCAGCGCGCAGTTGTATTTCTGCGCCACGCCGGAGGCGGCGAACACATTGCTTTCCAACTTCCGTTTTGTATTGGCGGTGTTGGTGATGAGCAGCGTCACAAGGAACATCCGCTCGTTTCGGCTTTGCAAATCGGTGAGAAGATTCTGCGCCTCCTTGCCGTAAGTCACAAGGTCGGGCGGCAGCACATCCATGTCGTATCCGCTTCGTACCGCCTTTTTCTGTTCCTCAATTCGCATACGGTCGAGGTCAGTGAGCTTACGCTTGACCGACTTGATGGCCTCCGCCTGGTCGATGCTGCGGATATGCAGGTTCACCATGACGGCGCTGTCCAAATCGAGGAAATCCGCCAGCATCCGGTCGGTGAGCTCCGGGGCGATAATCTGGACGAAGGATACTGCCCCGATGGTGGTCCCCATGCGGAAGGTGCCCTTCTCCCGGAAATCGAAGGAGGCCGGGGCGATGAAATCCTTGGTGCTGTTGCCGGTGCGGATGATGTCCTTCCAGTCGAAGCGCAGCTTTTCCCGCCCGCCCGGATGCAGCGCCCCGTGAAGCACCTCCAGCCGTTCGTGCCCGGTGAGCCCGCGGGCTTGTACGCCCAGCACCTTGAAGTTGTTGATGACGTCCGCCTCGATGCGTTCCAGCCGCATTTTCGCTTCCCGCAGGTTGGGCGCCTCAATGCCGAAGGTGATATACTTGGTCTTTACAAGGCCGTTGTTCCCCTTGGAGAGCTGGTTTTTCAGCATCCCGGCATACTCCCGGCGAATGGAATTGAAATCGTCCTTCTGGTCGGGGATGTCGATGGAGGCTTGGAAATCCTGCATATTGCCCTTCTGGTTGAGGAAGGAAAGCTGCACGCTGATGGTGGAATCGAAAAAGTTGAGGAAATCGCAGTAGGATTCAAATATCTGCATCTTATCCTCGTTCTGGGCGAGCTGATAGTTCACATCGTTAAAGGTGACGCATTTTGTGTAAAAGCGGTCCCGCACCCGGCAGATGCCGTCCCGGTACATCTCCTTGTAGGGAATGGTCTGCTGGGCGGTCTGCGGCTTATCCTTCCGGCCAAAGAACCGCTCCAGCAGGGAATCAAAAACGCCACCCTTTTTCACAGGCGGCACGGCTTTGGCGGGATTCTTTTGTTTGCCCGGCAGGGCGCGAAGATCGGATTTATCGCTTTTTGCCTGCCGGATGTTGGCGGCCAGCTTTTTTTGCTGGCGGGCCTGCTGTTGGTTTTTCACTTTCAATCGCGTTTCCCTCCTGTTCGAGATAGCGGTATAGGTTGTCGGTTTTGTATGGCCGGGTGGGTGGGAATAGCCATTTGGCACGGATGATGTTGCGCAGCAGCTTTTCGGCCGGCTGGGAATCCCGCTCGTACATGGCAAAAAAGAAGAAGGGCAGCATCAGCCCGATCATCAGGAACACCGCCGCCGTATTGCCAATGGCGCCCTTGGTGAGCAGGTAGGTCGGCACGCCGATGGCGGCGGCAACGGAAAAGCAAATGAGCTGCCGCTTGGTGAGGTTGAAGGCCACCTTCGTTTTCACCTTGGACAAATCTTTCGGTACAGGGACAAAGGGCATGGGAAATCACCTCCTATTCGAGTGGGAGTAAAACAACATACTACTCAATTCCGGGGTCGGCCTTGGCCTTGGAGCCCTTGGCGGCCTTCGGCTCCTTGGGCGCTTTCGCTGCCTCTTTTTTGGCGTCATTCAGCTTCTCCGCAGTGGAAGGGCGCTGCGCCGTCTGCTCCTTGCCCAGCAGGGCCTCGTTGTAGGCGTCCATGATGACCTGATTCATCTGGACGCGCCCCTCCTTGGTGGTGGGGAAGCAAATATCCTTGAAATTGCCCTCCTTGTCCTTGGCGATGGGCATCGCCACAAACGGCCCCTTCTCGCTGTTCATGATACGGATATTATTGATGGCGAAGCCGCCGCCGATGGTGAGGCTCGCCATGCCGAGGGTATTGCCCTTGGGCTCGCTAAAGGGATAGGCTCGCGCGGTGAAATCCAAAGCAGTATTTTTCTCATTGCTCATGTCATATTCTCCTTTCATTGTGGGGATGATTTAGTGGCTTCCGAACAGGCTTTTCGCCATCGAGCCGGTCTTAAAGAGGGTGAAGCAGAGCAGCGCCGTATACCCCGCGCAGCCCCATATCGCCATATGCACGCTGTCCGCCGTGGCGATGCCCTGTATCAGCACAGCGTAAATGGCAACGCACACCATAATCAAAAAGCCTTGGAAGCCGAGGGCGAACAGGGCTTTGAGGTAGTTCTGGCCCATCGTGCCCCATTCACAGGCATGTTGTCAAGGGGTGAAAACGATATTTTTTACGAGTTGTATCTACACGTGTCAACGATGAGTGAAAATGCTCCTTAATTTACCGTAAAAATCCCCCCTGCGAAAGCGCAAAAAAGCCACCCTCACATAAGGCCTTCTCCAAAAGCAAGCATAACAAGCGAATGGTCTATGAAGAGGCAATGAGTGGTGGCTCCCATCCCAGGCTTTTCAGCTTGGCCAGATAGGAGATAATCTTCCTCTCAGCATTGAACTGGTTGTAGTAATCCGCTCCCAAATCGACAAAGGGATGTCCGGACAGAACATGATAAATAGCAATCAGCATGGAATGCGCCACAGCCACAACGGCGCTCTTTTTGCCCCTTCGCACCAATAGCCGCTGATACTGGGCATGGAAGAAGGATTTCTTATTTTTCACGGCAACCATGGCGCACTGGATCATTGTTGATTTGAGCATCTTGTTGCCATGATTGGTTCGGCCGCTTTTGCGTTTACCTGCGCTCTCGTTGTTTCCGGGACATAATTCTGCCCAGGAGCAGAGATGATCCGCACTGGGAAAGCGACTCATGTCTGTGCCGATTTCCGCAATAATCTGCTGGGCGCTGGTCTTTGCAATCCTTGGAAGAGTATCAACCGCCTCAACCGCTTCAGCATACGAATTGTTCATATACTTGTCGATCAGCGCCTCGGCACGCTCAATCTGAGCTGTTTGCTCGTCGATGACATGAAGAACCTCCGCGAGCAATTCTCTTTGCAGTGGGGAAACCACGCCTTCCAGAGAAAGAAGCAATTCATCTGCGCTTGCTTTGAGATGCCCTTTCATGCATGCCTCTACCCGTTCCAAAGTGACAGACTGATTGGAGGTTACCAACTCCAGCAGATTTCTTGCAGACAATCCCATAATGTCAGTTACCGTACTGGACAGCTTGATATTAGCGCCCTCCAGCATCTTTTGCAAGCGATTGATTTCACGAGCGCGCTCTTCCATCCGGCTCTTCTCGCAGTTCCCGTTGTTCTCGGCCGGGCACAAAACTGGCCTTGAGCAAACCATGCTGCAGCAAGTCAGCAATCCACTGGGCATCAGAAATATCTGTCTTGCGTCCGGGCAATGCTTTCATATGCCGGGCATTGACGATCATAGATGGGATTCCCGCTGCTTCAAATACGTTGAACAATGGCTTCCAGTAAGGGCCAGTGCTTTCCATGGTGATCATCTGACAGCCGGATTCCATAAGCCAATCCGCTAAAATCAGCAAATCCCGCGTGTATGTACCAAACTCTCGTACCTCCGATTTCCTCCCCTTTCTCAGGCAGACCGCCAGTACCTTCTTGTGCACATCGATTCCGCAACAACGCTCATAGATGACCTGCATACCACTGCATCCTTTCTCTACGGCGTCACTCCCGGTTCTATTTCATTTTACCATGCGTCCTTTTTCCAAATGCGATTACAATCGCTATGGGCGTAGACATTTTGCGGTGCGTCCCGGGAGTGTATCCCAGTTTGTGTATCGGACTCATAGTCCAAGAATTTACGGGTTCTTGGCCGCACCTTAATTGTACCATGTTTTCGTGCTTCGTGGCGTGGATGCACGTGGTTGTTTGTGTAAAAGCAATCTCCCAGATTAACGAAAAAATGGCAACCACAGAGGATATTAAGTCAAGATTAAGATTTGCGTTTCTGGCGACACGTTATTATAGCTATACATTTCCGATTTTCGACATTTCTCCGCATTTATCTTTGACATCTTGACAAATCCGACAACACTCTGTAAAATTATATATATTATTATTGAGAAATTCTGCTTCGCTAAGGAAAAAACTCTACGAAACTTGATAAAGGACGGGCATATGAACAGTTATGAAGTTAACGAATTGCCAGAGATTGATAAAGACAAGTTGATTGAGATACTCACAGATGAGCTTCCCGTTCTGAGAGCAAAGATTGGTGTTTCACAGGATGACATTTCGAAAATCATCGGCATTTCGCGTCAAACATACAGTGCGATTGAAACAAAAAAACGGAGAATGGCGTGGAACACTTTTCTATCTTTGATTTTGTTCTATGGTTATAACGAAAAAACAACAAATTATGTTGAAGCTATCGGTGCGTTTCCACCTTCTTTGCGAAAAACGCTTAGTATCAACAGAAGAATAAAGGAGGATTAGTATGCCGCACCAAGTAATTGAAATTAACTGCCCCGGCTGCGGAGCAAGAGTGTCTACTGGACAAAAGGAATGTGAATGGTGTCATAAGCCGATTATTATCTCTACATTCAATAGCGTCTATTCAATGCCCATGCCAGAAGTGAATAAGTTTGCCGGGGCATACAGAAAAGCGTTGGCTGAGAACCCCGAAAATCAAGAACTAAACAACTCCGCAGCTATGTGCTATCTTAAACTGCAGCTCTATGATAAGGCTTTACCAGCATTCGAAAAAGCTATGGAAGACAATTTTGATAATTCAGAAACCTTTTTTTATGCGGCAATATGCCTCCTGCAAGGGAAGAAAGCATTTTTGCATCAGAGAACAACTATTGACAAGATTCTAGAATACATAAACGCAGCCCTTATGATTGAACCAAAAGGTATATATTATTATTTTCTCGCTTATATCAAGCAAGACTATTTTGCACGAAAGTTCTTTAAGACCTCACCAACATATCAAGAAGTTCGGGCAACGGCGGTAGATGCAGGTTTGTCTGATTTCGATATCGAGCAATTATATGGCATATTGGGCGTTCCACGCCCCGAATGCCTATAATATAAATCTGTTCTGTGCGCACCTCTGCCACAAAGAAGTGTGTTCGGAATAAATCAAAATCATCTATACGAGGAGGAAATCACTATGGGTTGTTTTGGGAGTAGTGATCCGAACGCACGACTTATCCAAGAAGCATGTAGAGGGAAAAATGATGAGCAAAAGAAGGTAATTGAATATTTCTGTAAGCAGGAAGGTTGCCTTTCAAAAAATATGTCTGATGACGAGTATATGCAACTCGTTACTCGTAAACGGGATTCGATGAATTTCAAAGCGAAAGCCATCAGCAAAATCGGTCTAGATGAAGATGAAATAAGCGAAATCTCGCCTGCAATGTTCGAGGGCTTCGTCTTCAAAAATGCGTACGCTAAGAAAAGAGCAAACGGACGTTGGGTAAGTTCTGCTTATCAGGTGTCTTGGGTTTTCTTTAGCTCCACTCAGGTATACATTTATCGTCATACATTTAATATGGATGAGGATAAAAAGAATGAAAGCACAGACGAATTCTTCTACAAAGACGTTACATCTTTTTCTACCAGTAGTGAAACTGAAAGCGCTAAGGGTATTGGCGACCAGAAGTTCGAAGTCGAAACCAATAAGTTCTGCATGGTCGTACCGGGCGACAAGCTCTATGTCTCAATGGATGGCGTTTCGGATTCCGAATCAATTATTCAAGCTATGAAGCAGAAGCTCAGAGAGAAAAAAATGTAATTTTACATAAGACCTCTGTCTTGTGGCGACAGAGGTCTATCTCTTTGGGGAGGAAGATAAATGTCAGAGAAAATACCTCATTACATAAACGACCCCATAATAAATGCGGCAACCGCCCCTGAACTTAAACTGCATCGCCCCCAAATTAACTACATTTTTGCAGTGTTATTTGTGCTTGTGCACTTCGTGGTAGGCATTTTGATATTTCTTGTGTGGACATGGTTGCTGGAAAAAAGCTTGACTAATGCTTCCGAGAATATCCTTCCTAGACTAGGACTCATAATACTTGTCTTGTTTCTGATTACGCTGCGGTTTTCTCTAATTTGGTTTGTCAAAGTATATCAACATTATGGAAAATCTGAAACAAGACTTAGATGCTGTATGACTCCATCCTGTTCAGAATATGCTATTCTTGCATTCAAAAAGTATGGTGCACTTTGGGGCGGAATAAAAACATTCAAGAGATTGTTAAGATGTCATCCCCCAGGCGGAACTGATTACCCCTAAAAATGTAAACAATGCTATTTAATTAGCTTTAATATAGGAGGTTGCGTATGCACTTATCTTATATATCAGTTGAAAGTCTTGAAAACGGTGAAACAATTGCGCTTGGTACGATTGAAATAACGTCTATACCCCATATTTCAATAATTGATGACAGGAAAAACGCAATCACCGATGTGCTTGAGAAATATAGAAATGAAATGTCGAGCTTTCTGGGAGAGATATATCAAGCATATAAAACGCTCAGTTATGTAAATGGTTATGCGAAAGACGTCTCGATAGAGTTGCTCTGGACAACCCAAGCTGTTGATAATCAACCATTTAATGCGCAAATAAAACTTTTTGTCATTGTTCGGGCAATAGATAATGATATAGCCTCCGCAAAAGAGTCAGTTGAAACGCTTATTAAGCTATGTCAATCAACATTCACCCTGCAGAAATATGAATTTAAAGAGATGTCTTATGCCTCGCTTGCTGATGCGGTTATGTGTATTGACGACACAAATATTAAGGCTATTGTAAAAGAGGAGAAAGCAGAGAATCTTCAAAATCAACTACTTCCGTTTTGTTACTCTTATGATAGATTTCCGGTTTCTAATAACGACTTAAGCAGGATAGTCAACGCATTGATTGATTATCCCAATTGTGCTGTTTCGATGCAGCTTATTCCAACTACTCTTGATATAAATGAGGCTGCTGAAGTTGACCGTATAACTCAAGCTCTGGACACGCTTAGCAAAGGCGTTATGGAGCAAGGGATCGGAAATATCAGTTTCGCATTAGCCGAAAAACATGCTAGTGTTTACAAATACTATTCTGAGAATAAAGCATCAGCCTTATTCTCTTTTAACGTGCTTGTATATGGCGGTAACTCCGCCATTTCAAATGTCGCCAGTAGAATTTCAGGTCAACTCTCCACAGGCGTTACTACAACCTCGAATTTGCGAATGGTTGATTTAAGCAAAGAAGAAGTAGGCAAGGACGTCAATTTTTATCCGCTGCCTTGGGCAATAAACGAACTTCTAGTTAGCAAAGACCGGGATAATGGCCTCTGGGCCTCCGGGCAATTTTCTAATTCGTTATTTAGATTGCCCTATGTTATCACGAGTGAAGAAGCAGCAATGTTCTTTCGGCTTCCCATCGGGAGTGACCGAATCTCTGCCGGGCTAAACATTAATGAATCAGGCAAAGGGAACAGAACTTATACATCAAATATCATTAACTCGGGAGATATTACTGTAGGCAAACTTCGTTCGTCCTCAAAGGCGGACACTATTGGTTTCTCGCTAAAGGATTTAGCAAAGCATATGCTTGTTGTTGGCACTCCCGGTTCGGGCAAGACTACTTTTTCAGTAAGTCTTTTAGATAGGTTGTGGAAAGACCACCACATCCCCTTTCTTGTGATTGAGCCTGCCAAAAACGAGTACAGAGCATTAGTGCAAAGCATCCCTGATTTGCAGGTGTTTACCCCCGGCAAAAACTTTATTTCACCGTTTGTTTTCAATCCGTTTATTCCGCCGAAAAATGTGAAACTTGAAACATATAAATCCACCCTGAAAACTGCTTTTGCCGCAGCCGTTTCTATGTCTACCCCACTCGATAAAATTTTCGAGGAATCAATTAACAATTGTTACTCTGATTTTAGATGGCTTGATACATATACCTCTGATGACAAGGGCGAGACATTTAATATTTCAGATTTCATAAAATGCTTCCAACAGACCTTTAACGAAATTGGCTATACAGGTGATGCGCAAAACATTGGACGAGCAGGCGTAGTAAGACTAAATAGCCTTGCCAGCCTTTTTGATAATTATTTTTCTGTTCCTATTGAGGATATTTTGCAAAAGCCCACCGTAATCGAGCTTGCGGCTATTGAAAATACTGACGAAAAAGCTTTAATAATTTCATTGCTGCTCCTTTCTATCCTCGCCTATGTAAATGCAAATTATCTTGGTGAGGGTGACTTGAGAAATGTAATTCTCCTTGAAGAGGCACATGTACTTCTAGATGCAGATACAAATGCAGGTCAGGGTGATGCAAATCCGAGTGCCATCGCTCAGGGATTGGTGAAGCGTATGCTTGCAGAAATTCGTTCCTACGGAGTTGGGTTAATTATCGCCGACCAATCTCCGCGCAAAGTATCTACTGATGTTGTTGCATTAACGGATATGAAAATGGTATTCAGGCTTGTAGAAAGTGCGGATAAGCAGATTATTGGGGATAGTACTAATATGACGGAAACCCAAGTGCAGCGTATGGCAAAGCTGAAACCGGGCGAAGCCTTCTTGTTTTTTAACAAACTGGAGGAGCCTGAGGAAGTTATCACTCCTGATTATCGCTTAGACAATAATATCAGCATTACTCTTTCAGATGAAGGAATAAGAGGACTTTCAAGATATTGGACGGATAAATCCGATAAATTACGCCCTTATCCTCAGTGCCAAATGGTCGCTGCCTGTCACGTTACTTGTGATTATGCTCGAAGAGTATTAGCGAGAGAGGTCGCACGGCGAATATACGTTAAGAATTTCAAGGCGGATAGCAAGGACTTTGATGTCGTAGCAAAGGTTTTTGGGAGAATAAGCAAACTGATTCAAGCTGAATTGAATGATGAAGAGTTCACCCCTGCATTACTGTCTTGTGTCAAAGTACATCTTTGGCGGAGAATCAAATATGGAACAAAAATTACAATAAAAAACGTACAGATTGAGAACTCACTAAGAAAATAGTGAAGGGGAGTATATAGCCGTGAGCGATGATTTCGATACAACTGTTGACACATCAGAGATTAGCGCACCTCCCGAGAATGATACATCAGACAGTGTCGCTGCTACCCCAAGCGATTTACCTGATAGCGTATCCGAAGATGTATCAGAGGATATAATCGAAGATGTACCTGAGGATTTAGTTGACGATGTCCCCGAGGATGTTCCCGAGGACATAATCGAAGATACGCCTGAAGATTTAGTTGACGATGTCCCCGAGGATGTTCCCGAGGACATAATCGAAGATATGCCTGAAGATTTAGTTGACGATGTTCCTGACGATGTTCTTGAGAACATCGCAGAAGATGCGCCCGATGGCTTAACAGACGACATTCCAGAAGATGTTCCTGAGGATGTAGCTGAAGATACATCGGAGGATATAACCGATGATATATCGGCGGACATCATGGAAAACATTCCCGAGGACATAGCTGATGGCGAACTGAAGGACTCGACTGGGGAGGCACCTGAGAAAGCCCTTGAGGATACGGCTGAAGACGAATCAGCAGACACGGCCGAGGCTGCCTCTGAAGTTACCTCCGAGGATATAGTTGAGGATGAACCAACGGACTCGGGCGACGAGACTATTGAAGAAACCTCCGTGGATGTGACCGAAAGCGAGTCGGCAAGCAAGGTCGAAGGTTTTCCTGAAGAAACCCCCGAAGACATGGGCGAGGATGAACCAACGAATTCAGCCGATGAGGCTTCAGGGAAAGCGCTCGAGGGCGCGGTTGAAAACGAGCTGGAAGACGAGGTCGTAAATGCCCCTGAGGACATATCCGAAGGCGAGATGGGGGGGGCAGCCGGTGAGGTTTCTGAAGAAACCTCTGATGGCGAATCCGAAGACGGACTGGTGGATACAGCCAACGAAGCTTCCGAGGACACGACTGAAGATGAACCAGCAGACACGGTTGAAGAAGTCTCGGGGGATACCCCTGAGGACATAGCCGAGGATGAGATGGAGGGCTCGACCGACGAAGCCTCCGAAGAAACCCTCGAGGACACGACTGAAGACAAACTAGCGGATTCAACTAACCAAGTTTCTGAAAAAAGTCCTGAGGACACAGCCGAAGATGCAACGGAGGACTCGGCCAACAAGGCTTCTGAGGAGACCTACGAGGGCACAACCGAAGACAAACCAGCGGATTCAGCTGACCAAGCTTCCGAGGAAACCGATGAGGTTGCTAGCGATGTGGGGGATGCTAATACGAACGATCAGGACGACAGCTTTCGGAATGAAGTTGCTGACAGTATTGCCTCCGGGGAATCAAATAAAGCCGCAACAGATACTGCGGAGACGCCTATTGCCAACGTATCAGCTTACATGAACAAGCATAATTACGGTTCTGACGACTTTGAGAAATATTCTCAGGATCCGCAATGGAGACAGCTAATGCGTCAGGAGTTCCCCGACTACAAATTGCCGAATCTATCGCAGGAGAGCGCGAATGCTCAATTGTCGCAGTTCATGAATGAGCATAACTACGGTGACCGTGATTACGCAGAATACTCTCAAAATCCCGTGTGGAGAGAGCTTCAGTCAGCTGCATTCCCAAATCATGAGTTGCCGCCGTTATCGAACGATTATACGCAAGCTTCCGATTCCAAGGAATACACTTCTATTGTCGAGTCCTTGAAGGATGCAAACGTCACTCATCGTCCCATCGAATTAGCTGCTGAGGCACGAAGCACGGAGGATATTGTTGGACGATTGAGTGGAGGAGATAAAACTGAAGGTTCGTGCTCATCCTTGGCGCTCGCTTATGCAGGGAACAAGGGCGGATATGATGTGCTAGACTTCCGCGACGGAGAAAGCCGCTCATTTTTTGCTTCAAGGGATTCAATCCAGCAACTTACAGACCTTCCGAATGTGACATCTGTAGTATACCATGGGACGGATGACATCGAGACTGCCAATCAACTGCTGAATTTAATGGCACCCGGGAAGGAATACTATTTAGCGACAGGACAGCATGCATCAATTGTAAGACAAAATGGTACTCAGCTTGAATATTTGGAGCTTCAGCATCCGTCTGATAGAAACGGCTGGAATAAGCTTGACGATAGCATTTTGGAGAATCGCTTCGGTTGCTCAAGGTCACATTCATCTGCTTATTCGAATTACCTGATGAACGTTGATTCGTTGTCAAGCAACGAAGAATTCTTAGATATTCTGGGGTATATAAACACTGCCGAATCAGAACAAAGAAAGGGGGCATCTGGATATGTCCGATAATTATGACATGTCCTCCGGCTTCGCATGGGTAGAGAATCCGGAACGAATAGGTGAAAGGCTGTTTACATTTGACGGAGAACGGATTTTCAACCTGTTCCGAGATTATCCATATGAATTAACAAAAGCGCAAAAGCAGATATTTGATAATGCTAATCCATATTGGGCTGACTTTTTCAAGGATAGAACAGGAGGAAAATAATATGGCATTATTCAATAAAAACCCTAATGAGATTGCTTACACTGGTGGCAAAAAACATTGGGCCGATGTTATAAAAAACACAGGCTCAGGAGAACTGCTGATTTGGCGACAACCCGAGGAGGACTTCAACACCAATTCAACGCTCATTGTTATGCCGGGTGAAGAAGCTATCTTCATCAGAGGCGGCACAGTAGAGCAAGTATTTGAGAATGGCACATACAAGCTTTCAACGGAAAACTATCCGTTTATTAGCCGTCTGCGAAACGCCTTTACCGGGGGCATTAGCACCTTCAACTGCGTTGTTTGCTTTGTGCGCAAAGCTGATAGCAAGGAAATTCGTTGGGGTACGGAAACTCCCATCCAAGTCCGTGACAAGGTGTGGGGTGTGAGAACCGATGCAAGGGTACGAGGCGCTTATAAGGTAAGAATTGATAACCCAGCAAAGTTCTTAGAAAAGCTAATCGGCAACAATGTTCCCTTTCAGTTTCAAGAAGAACTTGATAAATATTTTGCGAGTGAATTTCAGGGAAGAATCAAATCTGCTGTCTCTAAGTTTCTGAACGCTTTGGAGCAGGAACTCATCGGCATTGATGCTCATATGGATGAGCTTTCTGAAAACATCGAGCCTTACATTGATGAGATTATATCTGAATATGGCTTGAAGTGTGTTAAGTTTTCTTTGGCCGGGCTTGATATTGATACGACAAAATACGACACAATTGACGAGTCGCAAATGGAGCTTATTGCACGTTCTAGAGGATTCCAAGGTGATAGAGCAGGCTTAGATATTTTAGGAGATGATTGGGGTCGCGTTCAAGGTGCTGGCATACTCAAAGACTTGGCAAACAACTCCGGCGCAGGTGGTGTTGCAGCAGCAGGAGCGGGCATGGGCATGGGGATAGGAGCTGCTGGTGCTTTCGGCTCGATAGCAAATCAAGTTTTCGCTCCTGCAAATAATGGTTTTGCACCTCAACAATCCACTAACCCCGCACAGTCAGCTCCGTCAGGAAGATTCACGCAAAAATCTGCTACGCCTTCTGCCTCTTCTACATCACCCGAAAGCACCGAAGACCCTATAGAAGTGTTGGGGAAACTGAAGAAAATGCTAGATGCAGGACTAATCGAGCAGGAAGAATACGATATAAAAAAAGCAGAAATACTTAGCAGGATGTGAGGTGAGCGGCATGAATAAAAGAACGGTTTTGTGGATTATATTAGACTTGGTCTTCCTAGTTGTGTTCAACACAGTGTTTTTTGTTGTTGCTGGGACAGAACACCCTGCATCAGTTTGGATATCTTATGGATTCATTCACTTTTCATACATAATGGTACTTGTCACACCGTTTTTGATCAGGAAAAGTAGAAGTGCGGCGGTATTTGGTTTTTCTTTATACTCCATTTCATCTGGATATTTCTTTGTTGAGTTTATTGTAGGATTGATTTTTATTTTTATCGGCAGCGATTCATACAAGGCTGCGTTGGTAGTTCAAATCGTAATCGCAGGACTTTATGCCGTGTTGCTGTTGTCAAATATGATTGCTAACGACCATACAGCAGAAGACGTTGAGCGACACAAATATGAAGTGACCTTCATCAAAGATGCGTCGTCTAGAATCAAACTACTTGTCGGCAAGGCGTCAGACAAAAAAGCCAACAAGGAAATTGAGAAAACCTATGATTGTCTTCATTCAAGCCCAACCAAGTCAAAGCCGGCAGTCAGCAGCATAGAAGCTGATATCCTTGATAAGCTGTCTGCTCTTGAAAACGCTGTAAGCACTAACTCAATCCAAAATGTTATTGCGATTTCTAAGGAAATCACCAATCTTGTGGAGGAACGAAATCGAAAGCTGAAAGTTTCAAACTAGACATGAACGAATAAAATGAGAAACGCATTTGCGGATTCCCCCCACTTCAAATATTTGAACAACTGCGGGATAAGTCGTATCACTTGTCATATAGTATTCTAGTCTAATGCAATTGAAGAAATATTTCGAACAGTTAAGATAATGCTCTTAGGTATATTTTCAGCTATTTTGCACCACATCTACATTGCAGAAGCAGAGTGGAAAGATTTGTAGCAAGCAGGGGGAGGTGCGTGCACCTCCCAGCTTGTTGAGGCGCTGCCCCAGACCCCGAAAAGGGCAGGAACGCTCACGCGCCCCTGCCCTTTTTAGCCGCTATCGCGTCTGCTGTGCCCGCCGTTGGCAGGCGAAAATCCGAGCAGTTTTATAATTCCTGCCCGGATTTTTCGTGGGATTTTTTCGGCGGCGGGGTCATGTCGAGGATGCGCTCGGTGTTCTGCTTCGCCATGAGTAGGGCAATCATTTCCTCTCTGGCCGGGCGGTAGCCCTGATGGAGCTTCCGCTTTTCGGCGGCAAGGGCAGCGTATTCTGTTTTGAGCGTCTGCATGGTCGGCAACTTTTTCAAGCCGATGCCGTCGAAATATTTCTTCGCCGCCTTATGAGAAATAATGTCAGCTTCATGCTGTGCGTAATATTTTTTGCTCCACTTGGAATCCCGGTAGCCCCGGTAAACCTCCAAAGTTTTACTGTAAGCTCCGATGTGCTTTTGAAGCTCGGAAATCTCTTTCAACCGAGCTTCAATTACCTTTAGCTGACTGCCGACCTCGCCGAAATGTTTGGAGGCGGCCTGAGCAGTTTCGGACAGAACATCATAATCCGTCAAACCTCGCTCCTGCAAAAAGATGAGGGTTTTGGCGGCTTCCTTCAAATTAAATACCCGTGCCCACTGCTCATATCCCGCACCCTTGCCCTGCTGAATTTTCGCTTGAATATCAATCAAGAGATTAGGTTTAGACGATGCAGGCGGCGCAATGTTCTTTTGCTTCGGAGCAACAATCCGCTTGCCGAGAATACGTTCAATGATGGCATCCTCTGTATAATCGTCGCCCAAAGATTTGCAGCGAATGAACCTCTCGCCACCGGGAATTTTGATTGCGAGATGCTTGCCCTGCTTGACCTCGCAGCCCGCCGACTTTATGGCGGCGATAAACTCCTCAAAGGATTTACTGTCACGGAGAGCAGCATCAATCAAATCCCGCAGCCTGTCACGCACAGTTGGCGCTTTCTCGACGCCAAGGTATTCCGCTCGGTTGAAGCCCTTGGACAGCCCCGGCTTTTCAATAACCGACAACCCATTTTCAAGACAGATTTGATCGCTGACACGACGCAGAGCGATGGCCGAACGCTTGAAGTCCTCAAACTTCCCGGTGCAATCAAGGTTCACGCTGTTGAAGATGATATGCGCATGAGGATTCTTCGTGTTGGTATGCGCCGCAACAATGAACTGATGCCGCCCCTTTGTCCAACGAAGCCCAAGCTCACGGCCGAGTTCCAATGCCTGCTGTGCCGTGACCTCGCCGGGCTTGAACGACATGCGAACGTGATAAGCAATTACACCATGCTTGCCCTGATCCCGTCCGGTTTTTTGCTCGTACAGCCGCTTGGAAAGAAGAAATTCCGACTGCACTGTCCGGGCATCGCACTCGTAGGCGTCGATCAATTCGCCGCCATCTGTCTTGTCGGGATTCTCAATATATTCGGTAGAGCGGCCAAGAGCGGCGGCAATACTACCGCCGCTCTTGTGCAAAGCCTTCATCCATGTTGTCGCCATTATAGTACCCCACCGGGCAAGATGGCCAAGGAGGTCACCGGGGGATGTTGGGAATGTTGGCTATCTTGGCCATGTTGACCATCTTCATCGCAGACAGTATACTCCACATCAATAGGCAACTCCCAAAACCATTTCCCCTGCCGCTTGATCGATATGACACCCAACGCCGACTTTGCCCGATTCAACGTCTTGGGCGAGATACCTTGTTCCTCCGCCGCCTGCATAATCTCGACAGCCGGAACAGATCCGTTCCGCAGCGTTGTTTCAATCAGCCGCCGCGCTTTTGAAAACTGATTCTCCGGCTGATAACTTTTGCCGCTGAGCAAATCATCAATGCCGATGTCGCGCTCGCCCAGCCAGCGAAAGCCGCTGACTGGGTCAAGCTCAAATGATAATGATACACCCGCCGGGGCGAGGTTGGATTTGCCGTGGACAACAGCGCGTTCGGTATCACTGATGCGACCTACGGTCAACACACTCCGGGCGGCGGCATAAATATCAATGCTGCCCAGCCCACGATATTGAGACTTACCGCCTTTTTTATTCAGATGCCCGATGATGACGATGGCGCAATCCGTCCGCTCCACCACAGTGCCAAGCTGCTTCATCAGCGGGCGCACACCATTGGTCGAGTGCATATCCGCGCCGCCGAGGTAGGCTTGCAACGGGTCGAGGATAAAAAGCTTGGCTTTCATTTTTACGATAGCCGCCTCGATTCGTTCATCCGACAATGACAGCGATTGCTCGTCCTCGTCAATAACATGAACCCTGCCGCAATCCGCGCCAAGTTGCTCAAGCCTGGGCTTTATCGTATCGGCAAGGCCGTCCTCGGCGGTCTGGAATATAACGGCTGACGGAGCGAGGGTGGCAGTGCCGCCCTCCACAATCCGTTTCCCGCGCGTAACCGCCGCCGCGACAGCCAGCGCCATTGTCGTCTTGCCGTCACCGGGATCGCCTTGGATGATGGTGATTTTTCCAGCGGGAATATACGGCTCCCAAAGCCAGCTAACAGGCTCGGCCTCAATGTCTCGCATGGTGATGATTTTCAACTTCGCCATCAGTCCACCTCCAAAATTTTCGTCAGACTGCGAATAATTTTGTCCTGTTGCTGCCAGATTTCATCCAGCCGGGATTGAATGTCGGCAAGGTCGGCGGCGTAAACATTGCCACTCTCATTTGCGCGTTTAGCGACCTGATTTACATTATTGCTGACAATACGAAGCAGCCGGGAACACTCCCGCACATCGGTCAGGTCAAGGTTGATAATCATACCGTTCAGCGCCATTTTCAGCAGATACGAACGGATGGAGGGGAAGCCGATTTCCTCCATCCGCGCCATAATCTGTGCCTGCTCCTCCGCTGTCACACGGAATCCCATGTTGATATTTCGTTTCAGTTTCTGCAAAATAGTTACCTCCAAAACAAAAATCCCCCGAACTCGAAAGTTCGGGGGTGATGATGTAATATTTAATTGTCATGCCGATTCTGCATCGACCCGTTCTTGTTCCTGTGCACGAGCCTCGGCACGCTTTTTCTGAACATACCGACGCTCAATTTCACGGCGTTTGGCGCGATGCTCACGCTGACTCTCCTGCTCTGCAAGCTCCTCGGCGGTAAGCTCGGGCAGTGGCACATCAACCTTGCCGATGAAGTTAAGATAAATTTCAACCTTCTGCTCACGCTCGCCGCTGGATTTATCGGCCTCATAGACAACAACGCGATCCACGAACTCATTTATCATGGCGGGGGTCAGCTCGGAAAAATCGGTGTATTTGGATGCAATCTCGATGAACTTGTCCGCCCTTACGCTGTCGGCATCAAAATCATCAAGCTCGGCTCGCAGCGCCTCGATGGACTGCTCCAGCGTGATCTGTTCTTGCTCGTAATCCGCCGCCAAGATATCAAACCGCTTGCCGGGAATGTTGCCGAGGGTGTGTTCCTCAAATAATTTTTTGATGAGCGTATTCAACTCCGCCACACGCTTTTGCGCTTTGCCAAGCCGCTTTTTATGCGCCTTTGCCGTCTCGTCCCGGCGCACCGCCGACGCCTCCCGCACCTGACGGACGAACTCGGCCTCGTTGGTTTTAACAAAGCTGCTAGCGGCACGAATGGCATCAAGGATCAGCTCCCGCACAACAGCGGTGCGAATCGTGTGGTTAGAGCAGGCATCGGTGAAGCGATTTCTTGCGTTGTTTTTTGTTGAACAGGTGTAAACATCGCTTGGCGGCCGGGTGTAGGTTCTACCGTTCCAATGCTGATACGGCTTGCCACCGGCCTTGCGGTGGTTGTACATCCGTGCGCCACAGTCGGCGCAGATCATTTTGCCGGTCAGCGGATTGGCTTCACCGAAGGTGTCGGTGCGCTTGGCGGTTTTACGGCACTGCTGCGCCGTCTCCCATGTCCCTGCGTCCACAATGGCCTCGTGGGTATTCTCGAAAATCAGCCATTCTTCCGGTGGCATTTTGCGACCGTTTTTATCCTTGTAGGAATCTTTGCGGGTGCGACAGTTGACGGTGTGCCCCATATATTCTTGCTTCGACAGCATGGTTGTGATGGTGCTGGGCGACCAAACATAGGGTTCTTTCGGCTTGTTTTTGTTGGTGTAGCCGCCGTTTTCCGGGCGGGATTTGTAGAACGCCGGACACTCGATTTTTCCCTCAGTGAATATCCGGGCGATCTGCGCCGGTCCCTTGCCATCGATGGTCAATGCAAACATCCTGCGCACCACAGCGGCGGCCTCCGGGTCTATAATCCACTTTTCCTTATCGTTGGGGTCGTGGATATATCCATAAATGGAGACGTTGGTGAGCCTGCGCCCCTCCTTGGCCTTGGCGCGGACAACGGCGGTGATTTTGCGGCTGCAATCACGGATATACCACTCTGACATGATGTTGAGGAACGGCGCGAACTCGCCGCTGTCTCGGTTCTGGCTGTCGATGCTGTTGGCGATGGCAATGAAGCGAACGCCCTTCTCCCGAAAGAGAACCTCGGTGTAAAAGCCCACTTGCAGATAGTCGCGGCCAACCCTCGACATATCCTTGCAAATGACCGTCTCAACATTCCCCGCTTCAATTTCGGCAATCAGCCGTTTCCAGCCGGGACGGTCAAAATTGCCGCCGGAAAAACCGTCGTCGGTGAAATGCTGAATGTTGGTGAAGCCATTTTTACCGGCATAGTCTGCCAACATTGCCTTCTGATTCTTTATGGAGTTGGAATCTCCGTTTGACTCGTCCTCTTGCGACAGACGCTCATACAGAGCGGTGATTCGAGATGATGAAGCCTGCTGCCTGTTGTTCATAGTGAACTCCCTCCAGTGCTGTTAGCACTTTTAGGCAGCCGACCCATTCGTAGCAATGCCAGTATACCATAAATGGGACGCTTTTGCAGCGCCCCATCCACGTTTTTATCGAAATATTTTATCATCACACAACCTCCGCTTCGTTACGAATGAGCCGCAGGATTTTGTCGTTCATGGTTTCACTGCCGGTCTGACTGAAATGCACAGCTACCCGATAGGTGGTAGATCCAATCCGTTTGAGCATAACAGTAGGTTGTGATTGACCAGCCGCCGCATGGGGTGTATACTGGTCTTGGATAGCTTCGTTCCGATTGATGTAATCTATCTTGTTTTCTATCATAGAGCCTCTCTTTCCGCGCTTGAGCGCAATAAAATAGCGAGGATATATAAACCCTCGCCCTCAGTGAAAACGGCCCCGCAAACCCACTGTTTACAGTAATTTGCGAAGCCTAATCCGTTACATATGGACTTGTTTGTTTCGGTGCTTACGAACCCTCGCGGCGGTGGATTCCCGGCTGGCGGCTTCGGCGCAGATGTCTCCACAATAGGTTTGCCTGCCGTTCACCGGGAACTTTTTGCCACACCGTTTGCATGGCTTGATCGGCTTGTGGTTGAACATGGCCTCCAGCGCCGGGTTAAGGGGCAGCACAGCGTTGCGGAAGTATTTGCACAGACCGCTGGTGTTAAAGACGATGCCGAACATATAGCAGTTTCCATCCAGCGGCAAGCACTCCTTGTAGTGGCCGTCATAATTAGCGCACATGGATGTGACCAACTTGCGGATGGAGCTTTTCTCTTTCACAGTCAGTTCTCTTGTGTTGCTTATGGTATTTTCCTCCTCTCGAAATGATAGGAATGTAATCTATTGATATGCACAATAAATTACACCCCTCCATTAGTAGGACAAAAGCAGGGGGTAAATCGGAACTCTTTTTGAAAATTTCTCAAAAATATTTTTTCAGGAGGGAGCGGGCAGGATGGAACAGCAGTCATCGGCAAGAAAACAGCTTGTCCGCGACGCCAAGAATGAAGCGCTTAAGCGGATGGAGGAAGCAGCACGGACGGTTAAAGACTACGAGAGGGTTGTGAAAAAGTGGGATCAGTTGGACGAGAATCGCGAACGGCGAGAGGGGCGCAATGAGATCGGCCGCCCCGATGAGAAAATGCTCCACTGGACAGAGGGCGAGGACGGTGAAATCAGAACCGAGCTAAACACGGTCATCCCCCGGCCGCTGGAGCATGAGTGGTGGCGGCAGCATATTCAGGGGAATTTTCTCGATACGATTTTCGATTGCCCGTTTGAGATGCACGAACTGACCTCCAGCCCTACCATATCAAATCTGCTCAAAACGCTGAACGAGAACCAATGCGAGATTATGTATTACCGGGTTGTCCGGCGGTATTCGCCCCAGCGGATTGCAAAACTGCGCGGGCAAAGTGACAGGAACATTCGTAAGGTTTATGACAAGCTGATTACCGGCCTGTGGAACACACTTCACTTGTGGCTATCTCCAAGATATGACGAGGGCTTGCCCCTGACATTAAGGCAACGGCGATTTATAGAGCGATACCGAAATGGCGAGTTGACAACAGGTAAAACAAAAGCCGCCCTTGACGAAAAAGGCAGCGGATGATAGAGTAGTAATATATTTAGAGTTTTATTGATTACATATTTGTCAGGCGGTGTTGGTGTGAATAATTTATTCAAGAAAACAAGCTCCCAATGGGTTAAATACAGCGAATATGAATACAGGCAGAGTGAGGATGGCGCGCTGTACATCATGCCCGCGCCAAAGGCGAAGCCGGTTATTTATGACCCGCTGAAAGATGCCGAGGCGCTGACCTTGGATATGCTGAATGTGGGAATGCTCCTGATGGGCCGCAAGGATGAAGAAACAGTTAAGGCGGCGGTGTTGAAGTTTGTCGGCAAATACGGCTTGCTCGGCTTTATGACGGCCCTACCAACTACGCCGCAATTTATGGATTATGAAGCGGTCTATCTGCCGAAGAATCATTTTATAAAAGAAGAAGCCTTGACGACACAGGATTATATTGCGCTGTTTTTCCCTTTTGACAAGCCGGATTTTATCAAAAGCGGCAAGGAATCTGTGTGGAACATCAACAACGACCGTGAAATGATGGCGCTGGCTATGGCAATGGATGATAAGCCGATGGCGCTGAATATGAGCGTTCAGCGAGAATATGCCGAGCGGTACGACTGGCTGGCGACACAGTTCAAAGATTGGGCATTTACGTTCGTGTCCAGCTTTCTCTACTATGAGGATTATGATGACCTTGACGAAACCACACGCGATCTGTACCGGCAGGGGATGTCTGCCTTTGGCGGCATCGCGCCGACCTACCACATTGCGCTGCTGGACAAGCCGACCATCGTGTGGGATTTTCATTCGCTGCTGCTAGGAGTGCAGATGATGTTCAGCTTCATGCTGACGGACGAAACGAAGCCGCTTCGCTCCTGTAGGCACTGCACAAAGGTATTCGCGGCGCAGCATCCGAATGCCGCGTTTTGCAGCCCGAGGTGCAAGAATCAGTATAACGTGTATAAAAGCCGAGGGAAGAAAGGATAGGACGATTATGGAACTGATGCCGATAAATCAGATAACTGAGGAAATTAAGACGCTGATGATGGAAGCGCGAACTACTGCTGCGCTTGAAATCAATAAACAGCTTTTGAAAACGTACTGGAATATTGGGCGCATTATTGTTGAGCATGAGCAAGAGGGTAATCTACGAGCGCAGTACGGAAAGCGGCTGCTTGCTGAGTTGTCGAAAGAGCTGACACGGGAGTTGGGCAAAGGGTTTTCACGGTCAAACTTGCAAAATATGAGAAATTTCTATCTTGCCTATTCCAATTTGCCAGACGTGTCTGGCAAATTAACTTGGTCTCATTACTGTGAGTTTTTGGGCGTTTCCGATCAAGCCGCCCGCGATTTTTATGAAAAAGAATGCGTCAATTCCGGTTGGTCGGTGCGGGAATTGAAACGGCAGATCAATACCTCGTTGTTTGAGCGCCTGCTGCTGTCCGATGGGAAGGCCAACAAGGAAACGGTGTTGGCGCTCTCCCGCGAGGGCGTTTTGATAAATGAGCCGCAGGACATTATGAAAGACCCGTATGTTTTTGAGTTTCTCGGTGCGCGGGAACAAAAGCCGGTGCTGGAAAAGGATTTAGAAGCGAAGCTGATACGGCACATCGAGGACTTTTTGCTGGAGCTTGGTCGCGGATTTATGTTTGTGGGGAGCCAACAGAGAGTGACGCTTGGCAATCGGCACTATTATGTTGATATGGTGTTTTACAACAAGATTCTGAAAGCCTATGTGCTGATAGACTTGAAAATCGGGCAGCTTGAACCGGAGCATGTCGGTCAGATGAATATGTATCTGAATTATTACAGCGCCGAGGTCAACGATGAAGGCGATCAAAGCCCCATCGGGATTGTGCTTTGCACAGACAAGCACGAGGTTATGGCAGAGTTTGCCTTTGGCGGGCTGGCAAATAATATTTTCGCCTCTCGCTACACTTATTATATCCCTGATAAGGAACAGCTGATTCACGAGGTAAAAGCTTTGCTTGAAAGCGAAGGAGCCGAAAACGAATAATTGTATACATATGTGAAAATACTTGCTGACTAAATTGCGCTTAGTCAGCAGGCCGATATATACCTCCCTCCGGCAAAACCGCATCAATCCGCTACGAATGGGCTGGCTGCCGCTGTTTGTAGGTGATAGTTTTCACCCTTTCACAGCATACCTCATCCCGGTTTGCCATTGTGGACAGCGGGATAGGCGCGACGCTCACGGTTAAATAGATTTCAATCATGCGTCCATATATAATGAGGAAGATGCAGATTGACATGGCCGTGATGCACAGGGATACGATAGAGGTCTGCATCCAAAGCCCAATCAGCGCCCACACATCCATCGCTTCGAGCTGGGCTTGCAGGGTATCAAGGGCGATTGCGTTGTTCATGTCCAGCGAGCCGGATATGAGCCCGGCGCTGCCGTTCACCACATGCTGCGCCACATCGAAGATGCCCATCACAATGTCGAAGGTATGGGTCAGGATGTAGGTGGCGCAGAAGGTTTTGAATATCCACTTGAAGAATATCCAGGTATCGAAGTCGTGCATATTGTTCTTGTCGATAATCATCTGAATCAGCTCGTAGCAGAGAATGAAGGTCAGAATCATACCGGCGATTGGAATGATGACGGTTTCTGAAAGCGACCGAATCATGGAGAAGACGCCGGGGTTCCAAGATATATGCTGTAAAGGGTAGCAATGATAGCTACTACTAATACAGCAGGACAGACCAGCTCATTTGCAGTGGATTGGCGGTTTTTGCAGAGTGGAGGCGGTAGAATCACATATAATCCGGCGGGAGCGGCGATTGCTGTTCCCGCTGTTTTGATTTCAAGCCTAAATCGTTACAGCCGGATGTAGACATTTAGCGGGTTTTTCGTGCCCGAAAACCCGCATGAACACAGGCTTTTGTGACGCTCAAAATGCTAAAACGAAGCTCCGAGGGGTAATATGCCACCCACCCACGAAAAAGCGAACATGGGCGCACAGGGTGCGTATTTCACCCCTAATCAGCATCCTTTTTATTTGCCCTGCTCTTGTAAACGTTGTACTGATTCTTGCAGCGCGCCGAGCAAAACGCGGCATTCGGATGCCCCGCCATAAACACCTTCTGGCAATGGCGGCAGCAGCGCAGCGGCTTTTTCTCATCCGTCAGCATGAAGCTGAACATCATCTGCACTCCTAGCAGCAGCGAATGGAAATCCCACACGATGGTCGGCTTGTCAAGCAGAGCAATATGATAGGTCGGCGCTATTCCTCCAAAGGCCGCCATCCCCTGTCGGTAGAGGTCGCGGGTCGTTTCGTCAATCTTGTCATAATCCTCATAATACAAGAAACTGGAAACGAAGGTGAACGCCCAATCCTTGAACTGCGTTGTCAGCCAGTCATAGCTTTCGGCGTACTCACGTTGAAAGCTCATATTCATAGCCTGTGGCTTATCCCCAAAGGTCGCGGCAAGAGCCATCATGGTACGGTCATTGCCTATATTCCAAACCGATTCCTTTCCCTCCTTTTCAAAATCCAGCTTTTCAAACGGGAAAAATAACGACAGATATTCATCCGTGGATAGAGATTCCTCCCTGACGAAATGATTCTTCGGCAGATAAACCGCCTCATATTCCACAAACTCCGGCGTTGTGGGCAGTGCAGTCATAAAACCGAGCAACCCATATTCTGAAACGAAATCCAAAACAGCGGTTTTCACTGCATCAGCCCCGGCGCGGTTCATTTGCAGCATCCCCACATTGAGCGCGTCAAGCACCATGTTGTTAGCATCTTTCAGAGGGTCAAAAACAATCGGTTTTGCTTTCGGCGCGGCTTTCAGATAAAGAATGCCGTCTTTTTCCCGCAAATCATATTGGCTGTATTTCACCCAATGGGAACTTGCATTTTGAAATATGTTATTCATGGCGCACCATCCAATCAGTAACCGAATAATATCTTTAATATATTACAGTCTATCATTCGCCATCGCCGCTGTCAATAGCGGCGTTTTTCTTTTTGTCGTACCATGCAAGAAATTCACGTTTCGCCAATGTCATTTGCGGATGTTCCGCTTCAATCTGTTGCCGAATCAGCGGAGCCAGTTTGTCCTGAATGGAATCGAGCGCGGCGGCAAACAGCTTGCGAACGGCCCGGTCTGTCTTGTCATGATAACAGGCGATTTGCGCCGCAGTGCAAAGACGTACTACTCTCAAGAATAGGACTTCCTTTTGCTTTTCCGTGAGGCTTTTCAGAAGAGACGATATATCAGGGTCTTCAATAAGCTGCCACATCTCAAAAGCGTTATCATAAATCGTATCAATGAAATCACCGCGTATAAGCTGCCGCCAATAGGGATGATTCAATGGCGGAGGAATTACCGTGTCCAATCCTTCTTTTATTCTGCCTTTTTCATCGTTCTCATTAATTCTATCCCAATGCAGCATTTCTTCATTCGGTCGGCCGATTTCCCAATACCGCTCTTTGCGCTCCCGGTTTCTGTCGTTGTGGTTCCATTGCTTTACGACGGCGTTGAAATCCTTCTCCGTCCGCGCTGCATCCTCCATACGGGCAAGGGCAGCGGCTTTTATCTCGCGGACTAACAATTCTCGCCCCATGCCCTCACCGCCTGAAAAATAATATCAAAAAGTTTACCGGAAAGGTTCCGTTTTACCCCCTATATTTCTCCTATGAGTGAGGGAGTAATTTATTATCATCTAAGTCAGATTACTCCCATCATGTTTCGCATCGCAGGTGCGGGAAAGGAGAAAAGTATAGAACTATATAAATCAAAGAGCGGTTACACAGAAGGGAACCTTGCAGTATCTCCATTTTACCATGAGGGAGGACAAACGGCAACTGCGGGAACATTTACCCAGCGCATCGGTTCTACTACTTATCGGGTGGGTATACATTTCAGCCGGACAAGCAGGGAGACGATGAATGACAAAATCATCCGGCTTGTCAAAAACGAGGCGGTGAGCAGATGATGAGTTTAGGTGGAAAAACTTGCAGCGGGGCGTTGATGAAACGCCCCGCCCGTGGTATAATGACATCACTGCAAATGAGTGGTCTGTCTGGAAGGAGCAATCCATGAATAGGCAGACACAGAAAATCACAGCGTTGTACTCCCGTATTTCCCGCGACGATGAACTCGTTGGGGATAGCGGGAGCATATCAAATCAGAAAGCCATGTTGGAGGATTATGCCGCGAAAAACGGCTTTTCTAGCGTGGCACATTTTTCTGATGATGGGTATTCCGGCAAGGATTTTGACCGACCGGATTGGAAACGGCTGATTTCGGAAATCGAATCCGGGAATGTCGGCGCGGTCATTACGAAAGATATGAGCCGTGTCGGTCGTGATTACTTGCAGACAGGATATTACACCGAAGTCTTTTTCAGAGAGAAAGGCGTTCGCTTCATTGCCATATCCAATAATATCGACAGCCAAAACAGCGAAAGCGGCGAGTTTGCACCGTTCCTAAATATCATGTCGGAGTGGTATTTGCGCGACACCAGCCGGAAAATCAAAGCGGCGAAAAAGACACAGGGTATGAGCGGTAAGCGGTTGACAACCAAGCCTATCTACGGATATATGCTCGACCCGGATGATAAAAGCAAATGGATAATTGACCCGGAGGCGTCCGAGGTAGTCAAACGCATCTATGCCCTTGCGATTGAGGGCAAAGGCATATCGCAGATAGCAAAAATATTCTGGGAAGAAAAGATAGAGCGGCCCACATATTATCAATACACGCATGGCATCGTCAACGCCGCAAACTACGACCATTCAGACCCTTACGCATGGCGGGATTCTACTATTGCTTTTATGCTGTCTAAACCAGAGTATATGGGGCATACGGTCAATTTTCGCTCTTACAAAGACAGTTATAAGGATAAGCAGCAGAAGTTTTATCCAAAAGAGGATTGGTTGATTTTTGAGAATACCCATCCTGCCATCATCGACCCCGAAACATGGGAAACAGCACAACGGCGACGGAAAACTGTGCGGCGGACAGATACATTAGGCGAGGCAAATCCGCTGACGGGGTTGGTTTTTTGCTCTGACTGCGGAGTGAAATTGCTCAATCACCGTGATTACAGTCAAAAGCAATATATTTGCAAAGCCACCGGAAAAACTCGTACCCGCAGCATAATGGATGTCTATGAATGTGCTACTTTCAAACTGACAAATCGTTTCCGTTTGGACGATGCTAAATGCACAGCACATCATATCAGCACAAAAGCCTTGCGGCAGATTGCCCTCGACACAATAAAAACCGTGAGCCTTTATGCCAAAACAAACGAAGCGGAGTTTATCGACAAGGTGCGCGAAGCGTCATCAATCCGGCAGAATGAAGCTGCGAAAGCACATAAAAGGCGTATCAATAAAGAACAGAAGCGGATTGCTGAATTGCACACTTTAATTCGCAGGATTTACGAGGATAACGTAACCGGGAAGCTGACCGATAAACGGTTTGAGGTGCTTTCTGCTGAATACGAGCAGGAGCAGGCCGCATTAGAAATATCAGTTGTAGCGTTACAATCCGAACTGGACAGCTTCAATGCCGATAGTCTAAGGGCGGATAAATTTATCCATCTGATTCAAAAGTATACCGAATTTGACGAACTCACGCCGACCATGCTCGCCGAGTTTATCGAGAAAATCGTTGTGCATGAAGCAGACAAGTCAAGCGGTGAACGAGAGCAGCAAGTGGATGTTTATCTGAACTTCATCGGCAAGTTTGATGTACCCCTGCCCGAACCCACGCCGGAGGAAATTGCTGCTGAGGAAAAGGCGCGGCATGAACGGGCATTGCGCAGGGCGAATCAAAAACGATATATGGAAAAACAGAAGCAGAAAAGACTGGAAGAAGCACAAACGGCGCAATCCGAGCAGCAGCAAACAGCATAAGTATTATCGCTTTTAAGGGCGGTTCACCATTTTAGGTGAGCCGCCCTTTTTGCGTACTAAAATCAATATTTTACGGGGGATTATCATTATGGCCAAGACAAAGCTTGAGAAAATTGCGAACATCGATTTACAAATGAAGCAGCTTGAGAATCAGAAAAAACAGCTTTTGCAGCAGCACAAGGAGCAGGAGCGCAAGGACAGAACGAAACGCCTTTGCCAACGCATGGGACTTCTGGAAAGTATGCTACCCGACACGATTGCGCTGACCGATGAGCAGTTCAGTGCCTTCCTTGAAAAGACGGTTGCAAGCGAAAATGGTCGCCTTGTACTGGACGGATTGACCGCGCAGGGCGGCGATGCCATATCCGACAGAGCAAGCAACACGGAGGACGGGGCGGTTTAGCCGCCCCTTTCCTTTACCCGAAGGGCGCACTTATACACCCTGCGGGTGTGTGCGGTCTTGCAGACGGCGTTTTGTGCCTATCGGCACAAAATCGGGGAACTGCATTCCCCTGAACCCCTTGCACACATGGCGGGAAGCGATTTTGTTCTGCGGAACGAAATCGCTTCCCGCCATGTCTATTCTTACCCCCCTGCATGGAAAGGAGCACAGCTGTGGCAATCTACCATCTCAGCATAAAAATTATCAGCCGGGGCAAAGGAAAGTCCGCTGTCGCGGCGGCGGCTTATCGGGCGGGAGAAAAAATCGTCAATGCCTGCGACGGTGTTACTCATGATTATACCAGAAAAGACGGCGTTGCGCATACCGAAATTTTGCTGCCAGAAAATGTCCCAGCTGAATACTCAGACCGCGCCACACTCTGGAACGCGGTCGAGCAGATTGAGAAAAACAAAAACTCTCAGCTTGCGCGTGAAATCGCACTGGCATTGCCAGTGGAGTTATCGCAGGAAGAAAATATCGGGCTTGTCCGCGCATATTGCCAACGTCATTTTGTATCCGCTGGAATGTGTGCGGACATTTGCATTCACGATAAAAACGATGGCAACCCCCACGCCCATGTGTTGCTCACCATGCGCCCCTTTGAACAGGATGGAAGCTGGGCGGCGAAGTCCAGAAAAGAGTATATTTTGAATGATAACGGCGAGCGCATTCGGCTCAAAAGCGGCGTTTACAAAACCCGCAAGGTCAATGCAGTCGATTGGAACGAGCAGACCAAAGCCGAAGAATGGCGCTCTGGCTGGGCGGATATTTGCAATCGCGCTTTGGAGCAGAACGGCCACGCCGAGCGCATCGACCACCGCAGCTATGAGCGGCAGGGAGTTGAGCAGATTCCCACTATCCATTTGGGCGTCGCCGCCTCCGCAATGGAGAAACGCGGCATCCCCACCGAGCGCGGGGACATCAACCGCGAGATTGCGGTCAGCAATAATCAGTTGCGGCAGATTCGCGGTCGCATCAAGAAACTGAAATCGTGGATTTACACGCAACCACTGGTTGGCGCACCTACTCTCATCGAAACGATGCAGGGCGTTGCAGCGGGCAAGAATCTGGATTCGCAGTGGAAGAAAATATCCAATCTCAAAACACAGGCGAAGCTGCTTATATTCCTGCAAGAAAACAGCATTACAGATTTATCTCAGCTTGCCGGAAAGGTTGAACAGCTTTATAACGCGCAATATGAACTTGCCAACACCATCAAGGCCGAGGAACGCCGCATCTCTACATTAAATCAGCATCTGGCGCAGGTTGATATTCTCAAGGAGCATAGCGCGGTTCACAAGAAATACCGGGGGCTTGACCCGAAGAAGCGCAGCGCATTTAGAGAAAAACACGCGAATGAAATCGCCGTCTATGAATCCGCATCCAAATATATCAAAGAGCATTTGAATGGCCGCGACAAGATTCCGGAAAAAGATTGGCGTGATGAGCGCGATAAGCTGCTTGCTCAGCGTTTTGCTCATGTTGAGGAATATTACAACCTCAAGGATGATGTCCACAGCATAGAAATCCTCCGGCGCGGCGCGGAGAATATCATGCGGGAGGAGGCGACGGTGCAACACACGCGAAAGCAGGAAATAGAGTTGTAAATGCTATGACCCCGTCGATTTATACCGACTTAATCCAAATCGCCAAAAAGCATATGCGGGAATCAGAAATAGTAGTCCCATAAGCGGAGACAGCATATATGCGATGCCGGTTTCTCTCCCCAAAAGATAGAGCAGTGGATAATATTGAAACAACGCTAACGGCACGATATATGTGAGGAATTTGAGAACACCATCACCGTATACTGAAAACGGATAGCGCCCAAATTCACGCCCGCCGTTGGTAAGTACATTCATAAACTCCAGTCCTTCAAGCGTGAAGAAAGAAAACGCCGCATATACCAAAAACAGCGCAAAAAACACAATACTGCCGCATATTATCATCAGCGCGAGTGTCAGTATTTTATCTCCAGTCCAAACAATGCCGCTTGCCGGGATTGCATAGCAGAACACAAATACCGCTTGTAGCACGCGCCCGATACGCGTAAACTCCATTTTGGATGAAAGCACCTGAAAAACAATCGGGCGCGGACGGACGAGAGCCCTGTCAAATTCTCCGTTACCAATCATCTGCGGAAAAACATCAAACCCACGTCCAAAGCACTCGGCAATAGAAAATGCCAAAAGTATTGTTCCATAACACAACAGGACTTCCTGCAAGGTGAATCCGGCCACCTCATTAAACCGTGACATCATGAAATATACGCCAAGCAATGCGGTGAATGACACGAGAAATTGCCCGAGAGCCGTCAGGAAAAACGAGACTTTATACTGCATCTGACTTTTTAGATGGATGGAGAAATACTTAAGATATAGTCTCATCTCAGCCTCCTTGAACAATCACTTTTTTGAGCGCACTTTTCATAAGCAGCTTGCCGATGATTACGAGGATTACAAGCCAAGCTATTTGAAGAAGAATACCCCGCACGGCATCGCTACCCGTAATGTTACCGCTGTAAACTCTAAGTGGCATGTTCTGCATAGAGGCAAACGGCAACCACTGCGCAATAGTGCGGAGTTGCTCCGGGAAAAACGGCAGCGGTATAGTCGCACCTGCCAGAAAGTCTGATAGTGCAGCGGCAATAAATCTCACTCCGACAGGTGATAAAGTGTAAAATGTTGAAATGTAAATCAGCATACTGAACGACACCACAACACCTAAGCTAAGCGCTGCCGACAATAAGAATAGAAGAAACTGCCCTATGTTCGGCGGTAAACTCATACGAAACGGTTCAGGAACAATAAATGCGACGATCAAGATCGGCATACAGCGCAGCGCCGCCCGTGCCAAGCGGTTTGCCGCCGATTGACAAAACCAGCGATTGTACAGGTCAATAGGACGCGCCAGCTCGTAGGCGATAGAGCCATTTGCAATAGATGCAAAAATCTCGTTCTCAAAAAACCACATCATAAACAGCGCCAAAAATGCCTGTTGCATCCAAATATATGAAACAGTTTGCGAAAACCCCATTGGGAATGCATCGGGATTTACTTTGTAAAAAGCTGAGAATGCGAGTATTTCCATAAACCCCCACGCGAATTGGGTCACCATTCCGGCAATCGCCGCTGCTCGATACTGCAAGCTATTTGAAAAGCGTATCCGTAGAATCGCAAGATATTTACTCATATGCGATACTCCCTATAAAGCGCAGCAACCATTTCCTCCGCCGTAATATCTGAAACAGAAACATCAAGCAGTTCCGTCTGTGCTGCCAGCTTAGTAATAGCATCGGAAACGGGTAATACAGCCGGATCAAGTGCAACAATAAGCCTGCCTTCCCTGCTTTCGGCAAGCGTCATACCCTCGCACATTGTCGGCATACTGCCGCTGTATTCCACAACAAGCGTTTTGCGCTCAGATGAGCGTTTTTTAAGCTCGGCGAGACTTCCGTCGAGCAGGATTCTGCCTTTTCCAATCAATAAAATGCGCTCGGTCAGTGCTTCGATATCCTGCATATCATGGGTTGTTAGAATAACTGTTGTGCCGCGCTCGGCGTTCAGCTTCTTGATAAATTGCCGGACGGCGATTTTTGATACTGCATCAAGCCCGATAGTTGGCTCATCGAGAAACAGAGTTTTGGGACTATGTAACAAGGAGGCTGCAATTTCACAGCGCATACGCTGCCCAAGGCTGAGGCTCCGTGCGGGTGTTTTCAAAATTTCACTTAAATCAAGCAGCGCAGAAAGCTCATCCAAGTTCTGTTTATAAAGCTTCTCATCCACCTTGTATATGTCGCGTATCAACTCGAAGCTGTCGATAACCGGGACATCCCACCACAGCTGGCTTCGCTGTCCAAATACTACACCGATTTCACGAACATGAGCAACGCGCTCCTTCCAGGGAATCCGTCCGTCAATAGTACACACGCCGTTATCCGGATTGAGTACGCCGCACATGATTTTAATTGTAGTGCTTTTCCCCGCGCCATTAGGCCCGATGTACCCCACCATCTCGCCATCCCTGATGGTAAAGCTTACGTCATTTAGCGCATGAACCATTTCATATTCGCGCGAAAAAAGCGCCTTTACGGCGTTGCCGAATCCGGCTTGCCGCTTGGCGACGCGAAAGGTTTTGTTAATATTTTGAAGCGCTATCATAGACACACCCTCCTCAAATGTAGACTGGCGATTCTGCACATGAATTATTATACAACACAAGACTCATTTATCAAAGAGGCTTATGTGGGCTTGATAAACTTGCGCAACACGACAGTGCGGCAAAAGCTCTATAATACGCATTTTTTTACAAAAATACTTGACAGGTTGTCGTTTGCATGGTAAGGTATATATACAATTGATGTGAAACATCAAGGGCTTTATTTTTACTATCTTTTAGTAGCGGTGTGGTGCATGTGCACCATTTTTTTATTGAATTGTAAGCGCCCACCTGAACATAAATCGGGTGGGCGCTTTTTTTGATAAGCGTATTTTGGATAATCATTTTTACCCTTGACAAAAGCTGTTCCAGCGCAGCTTTGTAGTCAATATGTATTTGTCCTCTGCCTTTGCCCGGGCAGGGGCTTTTTGATTCTTGCGGAACCGGGCCTGCACCCGCTCGTACAGCTCCAAGGAAACGATCGCCGGAATGCCGTCTGGCTTCAAAATATCGCGGTATTTGTACTCGCCGGTGTACTTCTTATTCTTGAGCATCCGGGTTGTGTTGTCGGTGTTGAGCGGTCGATTATTGCGTGTCCGCAGTCCCTTCTCGTTGAGCCAGTCCGTCACCTCGGTCAGCAGCTTGCCCTCGCTGTACATCGTAAACGCATGATGAATCAGCGGGGCCACCAGCGGATCAAGCTGGAAGTAGTGTTCATCATCCACGATATATCCGATGAGGAGATTGCCGCCATTGTACTTGCATTTGAGCGCGTTTTCCGTCATACCGCGAATCACCTTCTCCGATAATTCCGCTGAGTAATACTCCGCATAGCCCTCCAGCATGGATTCCATCAGAATGCCGATGGCATCATCGGAGATCGGCTCGGTGGCCGAAATCACCTTGACATTGTTCTTCTTGAGGGTATTCTTGTGCTTCGCGGAATCGTAGCGGTTCCGGGCGAAGCGGTCAAGCTTCCAGACGATAATCACATCAAAAAGCTGCTTGGCACTGTCCTTAATCATGCGCTGGAAGTCCGGGCGATTGTCGGTTTTGGCGGACAAGGCGCGGTCAATGTAGCTGCCGATGACGGTGATTCCGTTCTTGGCAGCGTATTCCTTGCACTCGCGGATTTGACCGTCAATGGATTCCTCGCGCTGGTTGTCGGAGGAGAATCGTGCGTAGATTACACCGGTCATTTGCTTACCTCTTAGTGTTAATGTAATGTTGCAAGTCTTGGCTTTGGGGAAAATGATTGACAAATAGATCAATAAAGGTGTCGTCTGTAGCAATGATCGTCGTGTAAGTACTGTCCCAAGCTGCAATTTCCATATCGGATAACGGGTGCTGTATTGATATGGGATTTTTCCAATATCCTGCATATTCATGATCAGGCAACTCGTATTTCATTATTTCATTGAAAGTGATTGATTTTGGAAATCCCGAAAAGATAGCCCAAATAAACTGTATCTGATGATTGCTAATAATGTCCAGTAATTCTTCCCCTGCAAACCAATTATACTCACTTCCAATTTTTATTCTTTCATCCGGATAATGGCTGCATTCTCGATTCGAAATTAACCAGTTCCTTGATTTTAACTCTTTCGCAAAGGCTGGAAACAGAAAATCATTCAGTAATGTATGGCCTCTAAATCCCTCTCTCATATATACACCCTTCATTGATTTCCCTCCTGCAACATACGCACAAGAATCTCTTTGAGACGCCCGTTAATGGGCGAATTCGGGTCAAAGCACATCTCCACGAACTGGCGCAGTTCATCATTTTTCGCCGCCTTTTCAAGCAGTAAATCGGGCTTGTACTCATAAAGCTTGCCCTTCGGGTCATCGCAGCGGCCGAAAATATAGTCCATCGACACATCAAAATAGTCGGCATACCACAACAAAATTGAGAACGGCGGGGAGGTTTTATCCGCTTCATACCGATAGATATTGGCCTGCGTAGAGCCACAAAGCGAAGCCAGCTTTGCCTGACTTAGCTTCATCCCTTCCCGCAGGGCCAGCAGTCTTTCGCCGATTATCTTCATGAAAGCAACTCCTTGTTTGTTGATTTCATTATAACCCTATTAAGAATTTATGTCAATACAATTTAAGATTTCATCGTTATCCTCAATGGGAGTTTCATTGGGAACGGCCAGCACAATGGGAGGCTCATCGCCCTCCATGTACTTGTTTTCTCCTTCCTGCTGTGCCTTTTGGAGCAGCTCTATTGCAGCAGATACCCGGTTAAACAGGCGAAAGTACATCGATTTGTAGTCCGGCAAAGTATCAGCCCCCAATTAGAATTGACATTTAGTGCGTGTCATATTTGATTCGATACTATCATATAATTGTTTCATTGACAAGCAGTAAATGTCAAAGGAGCAAGATATGTTTAAGAACAAAGCGCCGGGCGGAAAGCTGAATATATGTGGTAATCAGGTTGCAAAACTGCGAAAAGAACAGGGCATATCACAGCGGGGCCTTGCCGATGAATTGCAGTTGAAGGGCTTGGATTTAGGGAAAAATGCGATCCAGCAAATTGAAAGCGGAACACGATTCGTCACCGATATTGAGCTAAAAACAATCGCGGAATACTTCGGCTGCACAATGGAAACACTGGCCGACTAATACCACTCACCCCTCTGTTTTAGGGGGTATCTTTTCCGAAAATAGTAGACAAGCGTTCCCAATCACAGGAACGCTTGTTTGTTTATTTCGTAGAAAAAGTGCCGATTTTTGCATTTTCGTCATGTTGCACAGGTGATATTTGGCGATTTTTTGAGGGTATATAGGTAGAGGGATATTTTCTGGCGGCTCATTACGACCGCGAAACACATTCGGTTTTATCCTCGAAGTGTCCATATAGGTAGAGGGTTATTATCTCTCAATCTCAAAAAATGGAGGTCATATTCAGATGAAAAAGCTTGTTCTTTTCGTACCGGTAAATCATACCACATGGGAGTGAGCATTGACGCGCAAGCATCGCATTTGGCTATCCAAATGCACTTGTCAGGGGAGCAAGCTCCCCTAAAACCCCTCCCGGCTTCGCCGGAATTACCAGCACGAAAAAGAAAAAGGGGGATAAGTCATGTCCGATAAAAAAGTGGTCAATCGCACCCGCCCCATTCAGGTCAATGTGCGGCTCAATCAGAAGGAATACAACAGGCTCTTAAAGATTCGGCGACACACCGGCTGGACGCAGGCGCGGGTGATCCAATCGCTCATCGAGCAGGCGGAGCTAAAGGAGCGATCGCCCGTCGAGTGGCCGGAGCTTCTGCGGCAGATATCGGCGATTGGAAACAACATCAACCAGATCGCTCGTGTTGCAAATACAATTCACCGCATTGACCCGCAGGATTGGGAAGAAGTCAAGACCTTGCAGACCGCCATCTGGCAAAAGATGATGGACATATAGAATCACGCCTTTGCGTGAAGAAATCCGCAACATAAAAGGATTTGATTCGCTTTGTTTTGAGTAGCGAGGATTTTTCCTTGATACCCTCAAAACACCACCTAAAACCGTTACAAGAAAGGGAAATGCCTTATTGAACAGGAACGCCGCCCACAGCACCCCGAAGAAAGGCAAGCATAAGGATTACGGCACCGGGATTCCCCGGTATGAAATAGAATCCATTGCCCGCACGCTGCTGCCTGAAATCCAGAAGTATTTCCAGAGCGAGGAAGGTCAACGGGAATTTGCCGAGTGGAAAGAGAGGCAGAAGCAAATAGAATAAGCCATCTGTGTGCTCATTGATATTTATGGCGGGGTAGCATTGACGCAATGTTACCCCGCCTTTATTATCTGCTTGCCAGAATATTCGCACCTACTATTTGCATGTATAAGCCGGCAGAATCTTTTGAAGGTTTTTCTGGTAACGTTGTAAATCCAAAACGAAGGCCTATCGCACCTATGATAGCAAGAGCAAGTGCATCAAGAACATCATCAGGGGTTTTGGCCATCTTTGGTACAAGTTTTTGAAAGCGCTCGATTACGCGATAGCTGTCGGCATAGTATTTACTGAGTAATATAAGCCGTGTGTTTACTCCCTCCGGTGTTTGCTTGTTTTGTGAAATAGGAGTTCCGCCATTCAGCAATGCAAAGCAGTATTCGGGGTGACTTTCTACAAGGCGATTTTTCCAATTTGGATTATCACGTAGGAATGTGTCGATTTCTTTTATTTTTGGAATGATTGCATTACTGAGTGGAGTAATTTTTAGATTTAGCACCTTTTGGTTTTCTGCTATTGCTGCCGAATAACCAGACGCATAAACCGCTTGACGGCATGGTGTGTTAAAAACGGAAGATGCCTTTCCTTTGAGGTTCTTGCGCAATATTTGATCTGGTCGTATTTCCTTGTCACTTTCCACTAATCCGATAGGCATATCAATAATCACGCTATGCGCGTTGCCGTACTTTTCACAGATTTCAGTAATATTTTTGTGTAGAGCAATTTCAAATCCGTGCTCTGACAATGCTACAACTGCCCATTTCCCTGCACAACCGTCAATACCCACTGATAGAAACGGTTTATCAGGGAAGTAATTATTTATTACACCGGTTGTCAAGCTATCAAATTCAGATAAAAATTGTGATTCTACTACACCGAAATCGCTGACCTTGATAGAGGGTAAACTCTCTATCTTCGGCTCCACGCTGAATAATTTCTCATCCATAAGCTCTACAAATTCATAGAAAAGCATTGCATCGTCGATACGCTTAATTTCGAGATAGTCTTCTTCCGTTAAAGGCTCTTCTAAAAACTTGTTGTAAATCATGGATTGCAAATCGTTTTCAATCGCTACATATTCTGGGAGTTGCGCCTTGAGGGGCCTTGTAATGTCGGACAGATAGGCTTCACTTGCATCATGAAGTAGGCAAGCAAGTTGGACATTTTTTGAGCAACCACAGGCACTTGCTTCACGAGCACAATTTATAGAATGTTGCGCTACCGAGAAAAAGTGCTTAAAATGGCCGTTTGCGCGGCATAAAAGAGAGAGAGCGTGGGCAATATCTTCAATTTTAATATTCTCAAATTTGGGGTTCGTCGGCGCGAAATGTATTTTTGAAAAGGTTGTTATGTAATTTAAACCCTCTGCCATCTTCTCTCCGCCTTTCTATCCTTGTCCGTTGCGTAAAATTATACCCTCATATTCTCAAAAGCGCAAGCAACCGCTCACCCTCTGCCAATTTTACCGATGAAAAAGACAAATCCGAACCCTTCTCCTACCGGAAA
>JAJDGX010000110.1 GCA_030265885.1 Ruminococcaceae bacterium OttesenSCG-928-L11
TTTCATTGCGTTGCATTTTGCCTGTCGGCTTACCTCGGGGGAGCATTTGGGAAGAATGATTGTATTTGCGGCGCAAATTCTTTATAATTGGAGATATGGATTCAAAGAGGCTGTGGCGGCTTGGGAGAAGAGCCGGATGCAAAGGGAAGGATGTCCGGTGGGGCAGAAAGGAAGGCGGCAAGTTGATCAAAAAGCATGGGTTGCTGATCCGCTGGGTTTTTTCCTATGTGCTTATCATTGTGATGACGCTGCTGATTAGTACGGCGTCATATTTGTTTGCGCTGGGCGAACTGAAAAAGGAATCACAGAAAGCCTTTCAGGCCTCTGCGGAGCAGCTTTACCAGAATGTTGACATGCTGCTTTCCAACGCGGAGCAGCTTACCCTGCAGCTGGAAAAAAGCGACCGCGTGCTGTCGCTGCTGTTCGACCTGCCCCAAAAGCAGAATGTCCGAACCCTCTACACGTATCGGGTTGTCACAGATTTTGCTGTGCACAAAAGCATCAACCAAACCCTGAATCAGCTGTACCTCTATCTCATTGACGAGGATAAAATCGTCTCCAACCGCTCCTCTTACCTGACGGCGGATTACTTTGCCTATCACGGCGGCGGCCGATACTACAGCTACGACGACTGGATGGAGACGCTGGAGGGCTCTCAGTTTGCCACGTGGCGCACGGTGGACAGGCCCTCCTCCGACGTATGCTTTACCCTGACCCACTCCATCGCCAAGCAGCTGCGGGGCTCGGCAAAGGCCCAGCTTGTGCTGGAGTTTGACCGAACCGCCATCACCGACATGATACACAAGCTGCAATGGACAGAGGAGGCGTCGGTGTACATTCTGGATCAAAACGGCCGGCTTTGCCTTGCCACGGGGGAGCATGGCGCGGACGCCATCAACGGCCTGACAGCCGGCGGCGACCCCCAGGCGCTGACAAAGGTCTCCATCGATGGCGAGGAATACATGGCCAGCATCCTCACCTCGCCCAAAACCGGCTGGAAATTCGTTTCCCTGCTCAGCGACGAGCTGTATTCCAAAAGCGCCGACACGGCGCTGGCCTTTTACATCGCCGCCATTCTGGCCGCCATTGTGTTTGGGGGGATCATCTCCTTTTTCCTGGCCCGGCATAATTTTACCCCGGTCAACAAGCTGGTTGACCTGCTGGCCGGCAACCTTCAAAGTGGGAAGGACGGCCACAACGAATTCCAGTACATCGAAAAGCGCATTGTGCGAATCCTGACAGAAAAACAGGAACTGGATATGACGGTGACCCAGCAGGAGCGCATGCTGCGGCGGCATTTTCTGGAGCAGCTGATAAGCGGCGGAATGGAGTCCTCCTTTGACTTTCAGCAGCTGTGTGAGCGCCACGACATCGACCTGTCCCTCCCCTGTTATATGACGGCTATTTTCCAGGTAACCCGGTATGCCCCCGAGGTGTTCCGCACAGCGGCGGCGGAGCCTGAACAGCAGGAAACCGCCCAGCTGGTGGCGCTGGTAGTGGAAAACATTGCCGACGAAATGATCAACGAGCTGTGCACCGCCTATTTTGCCGAGGTGTCGGGACAAATAGCGGCGATTCTCAATTTCACCCCGGAGCAGGCCCCGGATATGCTGCCCCGGATACGGAGCACGGTGCTGCGGCTTCAGGAGATCCTGTCCGCCCATTTCCAGATTGAGATTTCAGTTGCTGTGAGCAGCGTATCCCGCATTGCCAGCACCAAAAAGCTGTATCGGGAGGCCCAGGAGGCCCTGGAGTACGCGGATACCACCAACGAAGCCGTCATATCCTATCCCGAGGTCTTTGAAAGCTTCAGCCAGCTGGGCGATTCCTCGCTGGAATACGAGTGGATGCTGCTGAACTGCGTGCAGGTTCACGACTATGAAAACGCCATCGACACGGCCTCCCGGCTGTTTGCCTATTATCTGGAGGACGAGGAGGCCGCAGGGCGGATCCAGCAGCTTCGCCTTCACAGCATGACCCATCGGATGATGACGGTTCTGGAGACGGTGATAAAGCGGGGCGACATAGACCCCGCCCAGGCAAGAGCCACGAAATCCCGGCTGTATGCCTGCGAGGATCTCCCCGCGCTCCGGGATCTGTCTCTGGAGCTTCTGCGGGAAACAAGCAGCTACAGTAAAAACAAGCGGCTGCAGATAAACGACGAAAAAATCCGGGCGATCTGGGAGTATGTGCAGGACAATTACGCGGATCCCCAAATCAGCGTCTCGGCCATTGCCGACCGGTTTGCCGTCTCCACGCCCTATTTGTCCAAGGCCTTCAAGCAGCATTACGAGGAGGGCCTTCTGGACAGCATCAACAAGCTGCGGATCAGCCGCGCCAAGCAGCTGATAGCGGCGGGGGGCTGCTCTGTGGCAGAGGCCAGCGAGCAGGTAGGATTTTCCAATGTCCAGACCTTTATCCGCGTCTACAAAAAATACGAGGGGACGACCCCGGGCAAGGCCAAGGGGAAAAAATAGCGCCGGGAAGGGCTGCAATTTTTCACCACCGGGCAAAAATGGTTCATTTTGTGCAAACCCGCATCGCTCCCCACTTTTGTCGATATTGTGAACCAAATAAATATTGCCAATTGATTTCTTTTCTCCCACGAGTATGATGAAAACAGAACGCGTTCACTGTGAGCCGAAGGGTCTGAATCCCCGGGCCATTCCCCTCGGCCGGATTGCCGATCAATACTTTTGGGAGGTCACTATGTTTTTGAAAAAGAAAAGCAGGGTTGTACCGGCTTTGTTGCTGGCGGCGATGCTGTCAGTATCTGGTTTCTCGGGCTGTGGACAGACCGGCGGAGAAAGCGCGGCCCCGTCCCAGCCGGCCAGTCAGGCCGCTTCGTCGGCCCCATCCTCCGCGGCCGAGGCGGAGCCCGCCGAAGCTGGTGTTACATTCCCCCTGGCGGAGCCCATAACGCTGTCAGCGTATGTGCAGGTGCCGCCCTATATGAGCCTCATCCTCCAGACATTCAACGACAACCATGTCTTTCAGCAGCGGGAAAAGGACACCAACATCCACTTTGACTTTGTTACAACGGAGCTCAGCGTCCTGTTGGCCTCCGATTCTCTGCCGGATGTCTTTATCGAGTTTAAGAACTATCCGGGAGGTTCCGAGAAGGCCGTGGCGGACAATGTGCTGGTGGCGCTGAACGACTATATGGAATACGCGCCCAATTACAGCAAAATTATGGCCGAGCACCCCGACATTGCCAAGGAGCTTGTCACCGATACCGGCACCATCACGGGCTTTGGCACGGTTCAGCTGGGCGACGAGGTTCCCTGGTACGGCCCGACCATCAACCAGAATCTGCTGGATGAGCTGGGCCTTACCATGCCGGAAACCATCGACGAATGGTACGACGTTCTCACCGCCTTTAAAAACGCAGGGGTGGAGCAGCCCCTGAACCCGTCGGCCACCTGGGGCTGGAAGGTGGGCTTTGAGTACGCGGTATTTACCGGTGCCTATGACGTCAGCTACAACTTCTACAACGAAAACGGCACGGCCAAATACGGCCCCGTCGAGCCCGGCTTCAAGGAGTTCCTCACCACCTTCAACAAATGGTATTCCGAGGGCCTCATCGACCCCGACTTTGTCACGCCGGACGCTACCGCCATGCAGGCCCAGGCCATGAACCGGCAGATCGGCGCCATGCCCTACAGCTACAACCTGGAGGAGATCAGCGCCCCCGAAAACGGCGCCCAGTTTGTGGCGGCGCCCAACCCCACCCTGGAGCGGGGCGGCCAGCTGCACCTGCGCAACTCCAACTTCCACAACAAGCGGGTGGACAGCTTCGCCATTTCCACCAGGAACAAGTACGTTCCCGAAACGGTGGCCTGGGTGGACTACGCCTACTCCGACGAGGGGTATCTTCTGTACAACTACGGCATCGAGGGCGAATCCTGGAATTGGGTGGACGGCCCGGCAAACGAGTTTGAGCAAACCATGCTGCCGCAGTCGCTGCGGGGCCTGAACAAGCACGCCGTTCTCGACTTCTCCGGCGCGGTAAACCCCGGCGGCCTGCAGGATTCCGAACTGCGCCACGTCTACACCCTCCACACCACCGTGGGCTCTCTGCGCACCCCCTACAACGCCTTCCCCGAGGAATACGCCCAGGCATCGGCGGTATGGGCCAAGGCCGGTGACGACTGGTACATGCCCGCCATCGCCCACACAGCCGACGAGGCCGCCAGCAACTCCGCCGTGTTTACTGATATCGAAACCTTTGTGGAGGAATCGGTGATCCAGTTTATCATCGGCACCAAGGATCTGTCGGAGTTTGACGCCTATGTGCAGCAGGTGAAGGCAATGGGGCTGGACACCGTGCTGGAAAACAAACAGGCAGCCCTTGACCGTTACGCAAACCGGTAATTTGTGCCAATCGTTCCCATGCAGCGCAACGCTGTTCGCAGCCCCTCCCGCCCCGCTTTTGGCGGAGGGAGGGGCCTTGCTTTTTCGCGCCTCCGCCCCTGTTGAGCGCGCCGCCTTCCCCCATCAAACCCATCAACCGATACATAGAAAGGAGCTTCCATGGTGGAACCCTCCGCGTCGTTTTTTTCCAGAGCAAGACGAGACATCAAGCGCAATCGCCTGATCTATCTGATGGCTCTTCCCATTCTGGCCTATTACATTATTTTTCACTATGCGCCCATGTACGGCGTCCTGATTGCCTTCAAGGACTACAGCCCCAGCCTGGGAATCCTGGGCAGTCCCTTTGTGGGGCTCAAGTGGTTCCGGGAGTTTTTTGGCAGCTACTATTTCACCAGACTGCTGCGAAACACCCTGCTCATCAGCATTTACAGCCTTCTCTGGGGATTCCCCGCCCCCATCCTCTTCGCCCTTTTGATAAACGAGGTGCGAAACAAATTCTTTAAAAAGGCGGTTCAAACCATCACCTACATGCCCTACTTCATGTCGCTGGTGGTTGTCTGCGGCATTCTGGTCAACTTCACCAGCTCCACCGGTGTCATCACCGGCATTGTGGAGGCCCTGGGCGGCCCCAAAAGCAATCTGCTGGCCAACCCCAATTATTTTCGAACCATCTACGTGGCCAGCGGAATCTGGCAGAACATCGGCTGGGGAAGCATCATCTATCTGGCCGCCCTGTCCGGCATCGACCCTGCCCTGTATGAGGCTGCCACCATCGACGGCGCCAAGCGGTTCCGCCAGATTCTCCACATCACGCTTCCGGGAATTATGCCGACCATCATTATCCTGCTCATCCTAAACGTGGGCAATATCATGAGCGTGGGCTTTGAAAAAATCATCCTGCTCTACAGCCCGCCTACCTACGAGACGGCGGACGTCATCTCCACCTTTGTGTACCGCAAGGGCATTGTCGAAAACAACTATGCCTATTCCAGCGCCATCGGGCTGTTCAATTCCGTCATCAATTTCCTGCTGGTCATCGCAGCCAATAAAATCAGCACAATGACAACCGAAGTCGGGTTGTGGTAAGGAGGGGCATATGCACCGAAAATCCCGTTCAGAAGCTCTGTTTCCCATTGTCAACGCCTGTTTGCTGACCGTCATATCCTTTGTGTGCCTGTACCCTGTCCTCCATGTGGTCGCGGCTTCGTTCAGCGACCCGGCCCGCCTCAACGCCCACCAGGGCCTGTTGCTGTTCCCCCAGGGCTTTACGCTCAAGGGATACGAATACGCCCTGCGAAACCCCAACATCATCAGCGGGTACAAAAACACCCTTGTCTATGTGGTGTCCGGCACAGTCATCAACATGATTCTGACTGCCCTGGGCGCCTATGTGTGCTCCCGCAAAAACGCCATGTTTGTCCGCCCCCTGATGATGCTGATTGTGTTCACCATGTATTTTGGCGGCGGCCTGATCCCCTGGTTCATTGTCCTGAAAAATCTTTCCCTCATCAACAACGTGTGGGCAATGATATTGCCCGGAGCCATCTCCACCTACAACCTCATTGTCATGCGAACTTCCTTTCTGGGGATTCCCGACAGCCTGGAGGAATCGGCCCGGATTGACGGGGCCAACGATTTTGTCATCCTGTTTCGGATCATTTTGCCCCTGTCCAAGGCGGTGCTGGCGGTTATTCTGCTCTATTATGCTGTCGGCCACTGGAACTCCTGGTTCAATGCCTCCATCCTGCTGACATCGCGGGAGAAATACCCCCTGCAGCTTATCCTGCGGGATATTCTGATAAGCAACAACAAGGGGGCGGCGGTGCAGAACATCGTCTCCCCGGTGGAGCGCAACCAGTACCAGGATTTGATCCAATATTCCACCATCGTAATCGGAACCCTGCCGGTTTTCTTTCTGTACCCGTTTTTGCAGAAATACTTTACCAAAGGCGTGATGATCGGCGGCGTCAAGGGATAATAGTATCCCAATCCCCATTTGGATTGGTACAAGTCAACAAGGAGTGAATGAGTATGGAGTTTGTACACGCACAGGGCACCCAGCTTTATTTTGACGGCAAGCCCCTAAAACTGCGGGGGTTTGGCATCGGCACATGGCTGAATATGGAGCACTTTATGCTTCGCCTCCCCACGCCGGACAGCATGATTCGCACCGCCTTTGAGGAGGTGTACGGCCAGGCAGAGGCAAACCGGTTTTTCCATTCCCTTCAGGACTGCTTCATCGGCCCCGACGATTTCCGCTTCCTTCGGGATTTGGGGGTCAACTTCATCCGCGTCCCCTTCAACTACAGGCTGCTGCTCAGCGATGAAACCGGGGAACTGCGGGAGGAGGGCTTTCAGGCGTTGGAGCGCCTGCTGGATCTCTGCGAGGAGTATCAGATTTTCTGCATGCCGGATCTCCACACTGCCCCCGGCGGCCAAAATCCGGACTGGCACAGCGACAACCGAACCGGCTGGCCCCAGTTCTGGGAGTTCCAGGTCTTTCAGCAGCAGATCACAACCCTGTGGGGACACATTGCCCGCCGCCTTTCCCGCTACCGGTATCTGCTGGGCTACGATGTCCTCAACGAGCCCGCCATGGCGGGCTGGGAGCCTCTCAACCGCTTTTACCGCGAAACAGTGAAGGAAATCCTCCAAAACGACTCCAATCACCTGGTTGTGCTGGAGGGCGACGGCTTTGCCATGGACTTCAGCGGCCTCGATTCCTTTGCCGATCCCCGGGTAATGCTCAGCTTTCACTATTACCCCACCGTGTGGCACCCCGATTTGCTGGCGCCCACCCTTCACCGGGCGGAGCGCCGCCGGCAAATGGAGGAGGGGCTGGTCAAGCTGGCCGGCATCCGTGAGCGCTTTGGCAAGCCTGTCATCTGCGGGGAGGCCGGCTACGACCTTGATTTCGACAATATGCCCTTTTGCATGGATTTGCTGGAGGACACGCTGGATCTGTTCGAGGCCCACGACATTCCCTGGGCCCTTTGGACATACAAGGACGCCTGCACCATGGGCATCGCTTATCCGAGGCTGGATTCCCCCTGGATGGAGTTTGTATCCAAGCTGATGCCCCTGTGGGATCACCACAGCGAAATGCGGCAGGCCGAGGCGTTTACCGCCCAGCTGGCCGAGGGTTTTGGCGGCGTCAGCGACTGGCTGGCCTACCAGTCCCAGTTCCGGATTCGCGGCGTGCTGTACGCAATGCAGCGGGAAAAGCTGCTGCTTCCCCTTCTGCGGGAAACTCCTGTGGAGAAGCTAAAAGCCCTGGCGGAATCCTTCCTCTTTGCCAACTGCGGAATCCACCCGGAATACGAGGCCCTGATTCGCCGATACACGGCGGGGCGAAAGGACGGCGAGGCGTGAACGCCTCCATGCTGCCCGATGGCACCGTCCACATCCCCCACGGCAACAACACCCGCCATCTGGGGGGATACAACACCTGCCATGGCCGAATTGTCACCGACCATCCCCTGATTCGAAGCGGCAACCCCGCCGGCTTTCATCCGGCGGATTGGGACATTCTGCAAAGCCGGTATGACCTGCGGCGTTTCATCGACCTCCGATCGGCGGGAGAGGCGGCGGAAGCCCCCGCCATGGCCCACCGGTCGGACATCGAGTACCACAACTGGCCCCTCTTCGACGACTCTGTCCCCGGGGAAGCCCTGGACAGGGTGGGCGGTGCCCAGTCCGTGTGCGAAAACGAGCTGCTCCGGTTTTACTATGAGCTTGGCGGCTCGCCGGAGGGCGTGAACGAGTTTTATCGGCACATTTATTCCGTCATCCTTCACGGTGCCCAAAGTCGGGCTGCTATGGCCCGGTTCTTTGACATGCTGCTGGCATACCCCGCGGGCTGCACCCTGTTTCACTGCAAGGGCGGCAAGGATCGCACAGGCGTGCTGGCAGCCCTCTACCTCCACGCTCTTGGCGTGGACTGGGAGACCTGTATGGCGGATTACCTGCTGACAAACCGGTTTACCGCTGCCGCCATTCAGGAGCAGATCGCCGGGCTTCGTCGCCATACGGACGACCCCGACGCCCTGGAGGGCTGCCGCCGAATCATCAGCGTCGACCGCACCTACTGGGACAGGGCAATGACAGAGCTGACCGCCGAATTCGGATCCCTCGACCGGTACTTCACCGAAGCGCTGGCTCTTACCCCAGAAAAGCGTATCCAGCTGCGCCGGCAGTATACACGAGCCGCTGCATGATTTCCCCTATCCCCAAAAGCCCTGGTCGGATTCTCAT
>JAJDGX010000111.1 GCA_030265885.1 Ruminococcaceae bacterium OttesenSCG-928-L11
TTGGACACTATTATAGTACAGGAAACGAAGAATGAAGCGCCCGCTCCCCAAACGGATGTCTCCCCGCCGGAGGAATCCGAATACCGCCTTGTCGGCGAATTGTTCGGCACCTACATCCTGCTGGAGCAGGGCAACGACATGGTGCTGGTGGACAAGCACGCCGCCCACGAGCGGATGAAGTACGAGGAGCTGATGGAAAATTTGTCCTACGGCAACCGGCAGGTGCTGCTGACACCGGTATCCCTGACACTGCCCATGGACGAATACGACGCGGTGCTGGAGCATCTGGACGATGTGCTGTCTATGGGCTTCCTGGCCGAGGATTTCGGCAACGGCACGGTTCTCATCCGGGAGGCCCCCATCGAGCTGGGGCAGCGGGATATCTCCACCATTGTGGGGGAACTGGCCGTCAAGCTGGCGAGGGGCAACCGGAACATCACGCCGGACAGCCTGGAGCGGATGTACTACACCATCGCCTGCAAAAGTGCCGTGCGTGCCGGGGACGAAAACAGCCCCTACGAACTGGACGCCATCATCAAAAAGCTGGAGAAAAACCCCCAGATCACCCACTGTCCCCATGGACGACCGGTTTCGATCCGAATGTCCCGGGGCCGCATCGAGAAGCTATTCGGGAGGATTGTCTGATGGCGGCGGCAGCGGTTGGGGGCGATGGGCAGGGCAGAGGAGAGTCGCCTTTGATTCCCCTGCTGGTGGTGTGCGGCCCCACGGCCAGCGGCAAAACAGGACTTGCGGTGGAACTGGCCCGCCGATTTGACGGAGAGGTCATCTCGGCGGATTCCATGCAGGTGTACCGCCACATGGCCATCGGCACCGCCAAGCCCACGGCCGAGGAAACAGCGGGCATTCCCCACCACCTCATCGATGTTCTGGAGCCGGATGAGACGTTTTCCGTGGCGGATTATGTGGAACGGGCCGGTGCCTGCATCCGGCAGGTACGGGAGCGGGGCAGACTGCCCATTGTGGCCGGCGGGACGGGGCTCTACATCTCCTCCCTGCTGGACGGCATCCGCTTTGCCCCCATGGAACAGGATCCCGCGCTGCGGGCGGAGTTGGAGAGCTTCGCCGCGGAGCACGGCAACGAGGCGCTGTGGGAACAGTTGCAGGCCTGCGACCCGGAACTGGCGGCGCAGCTGCACCCCAACAACCGGGGGCGGGTGATACGGGCACTGGAGGTATACAGACTGACAGGGAAGCCCATGAGCCTTCACCAGGCGGAGGCCCGCTCCCAGCCATCGGCATACGACGCCCTTGTGCTGGGCATCACCTTCCGCGACCGGGAGCGCCTCTACGAGCGAATCAACCGCCGGGTGGACGACATGCTCCGCCAGGGCCTTGTGGAGGAGGCGGCACAGGTGCGGGAGCGGTACGGCAAAACCGCCGCTCAGGCCATCGGCTACAAGGAGCTGGAGCCCTGGTTCCGGGGAGAATGCTCCCTGGAAGCGGCGGCGGAGCGCATTAAAATGGAGACCCGCCGCTACGCCAAGCGCCAGCTGACCTGGTTTCGCCGGGACAAGCGGGTGCGGTGGCTTTGCGCCGACGAGGCGGCGGATGTCGGTCAGCTGGCCGATGCCGCCACCCCATGGATACAGGAAAAGCAGTGGAACGAATAGAGAATCCCCCTACGACGCCGGAAAGGAGGCAGCGGAGCCTCGAAACCAATCGAGTCCGCGACGCGATATGAACCTGCAGGATGCGTTTTTAAATCAGGTGCGAATCCAAAAAATCCCCGTCACCATCTACCTGGTGGGCGGCCACCAGATTAAGGGCTTTGTCAAAGGCTTTGACAGCTACATCATCATGCTGGATGTGTCGGGCAAATACAACCTGGTGTACAAGCACGCCATTTCCACCATCATCCCGCTGAAGGCGGTGATGTCCTTCCGGCAGGAGGATGAGCCCACCGAGGCGGAGGAGAAAATATCCTCCAGCCAGGCCGGACTGACACCAGAGACAGAGGAGAAGCCCACCGATGAGCCGACTGCCTGAAAAAATACTCTTTGGCCTGGTAAGCCTTGTCATTGCGGCCTGGATAGGCTTTCACATCTTCGATTACTACTACAACCCCATCGAACTGGAGGCGGTGTACGACTACACCATCTCCGACACTCTCCCCGCCCGGGGCATCGCCATCCGGGATGAAACGGTCATCGAGCAGGCGGCCTCCGGCATCGAAAATTACCTCTACGAGGATGGGGCCAGGGTCACGGTGAGCAGCGCCGTGGCGGAGTTTTACGGCAGTGCCGGCAGCGACCGCAACGTAAAGCGGATGCGGGAAATCGAAGAGGAAATCGCCATGCTGACGGTTGCCCAGGACAAGGTGGCCAACAACTACGCCAACACCGACACCATCAACCGCAACATCCGGGATCAGCTGGGCCAGCTGGCAGAGATGTCCAGCATTGGTGACTATGCTCTGTCCCAGCAGGTGCGGGCCAGTCTGGTCAGCCTGCTCAACCGGCGACAGGTCGCCACCGGCAAGGTGGAGGACTTTGAGGAGCGCATTTCTACATTGCAGGCGGAGTACGACCGGCTGCAGCGCACCACGGTTTCCAGCGACATTGCGGTGGCAAATGCGCCGGTATCCGGCTACTTTGTCAAAACCGTGGACGGCTACGAGCGGTATCTGTCCTCCCGCACGCTGAAGGAGTACGGCATCGACGACTATGTCCAGATTATCCGCCGCGCCATCGCTCCCCCCGCCAGCCGGTACGCCGGCAAGATGGTTACCAGCCACGAATGGTATTTTGCCGTGGCGGTGCAGAAGCATTACACCGAATCCATGTACACCGGCCAGGGCGTGCAGCTGGAGTTTCCCTCCATCGGCCAAACCATTCCCTCCACCCTTGTGCGGCTGGAAACGGATCTCTCCAAGGACAACGCGGTGCTGGTGTTTTACTGTGATCAGATCAACGCCGACCTTGTTAACCTGCGGGTGGAGGATGTGGAAATTCACTTTGTCCAGCACAGGGGCCTGCGGCTGAATCCGTCCAGCATCTACTTCAACAAGGACGGGGAGCGGGGCGTCTACATCCTGGAGGACGACGTGGTTCGCTTTAAGAAGGTGAAGGTCATCTACGAGGGGACAGGCTTCCTGCTCTCCGAGCTCAACGTCATCAGCGACGCCTCCTACGACAAGGAGTACGTCCGGCTGTACAACCAGGTGATCGTCAAGGGGGGCGTCGATTTATACGATGGAAAAACCATTGCGTGAGTATCCCCACATCGGGGAGAATCTGCGGCGCATCCGGGCCGCCATAGAGGAAGCCGCCCTCTCGGCAGGGCGGGATCCCGCCGCAGTCTCCCTGATGGCGGTGACAAAGACCGTGCCCGCCGAGGCTGTCAACGCCGCCATCGCCGGGGGCGTCACCCTGCTGGGGGAGAACCGGGCCCAGGAGCTGTGCGAGAAATACGACCACTACGCCCGGGACAAGGTGTCCATCCACTTCATCGGCCACCTGCAGACAAACAAGGTTCGGCAAATTGCGGACAAGGTGGACATGGTTCACTCCCTGGATCGGCTCAGCCTGGCCAAAGAACTGAACCGGCAGGCGGCCGCCCTCGGCAAATCCATGGATGTGCTGGTGGAGGTCAACGTGGGCGGAGAATCCTCCAAGTCCGGTTTGCTGCCGGCGGATGTGCTGGGCTTCTGCGACGAACTGGCCGCCTTTGAGTCATTGCGGCTGCGGGGACTGATGACAATTCCTCCCGTTTGTGACAATATCGCCCAAACCGAGCAGTATTTTTCGCAAATGGAGGGGCTGTTTATTGACATACAGGCAAAAAACATGGATAATAGGAATGTTACCATATTATCTATGGGGATGTCGGAGGATTTCCCCATCGCTATCCGGCATGGCGCCACAATTGTGCGGATAGGCACCGCATTGTTTGGAGACAGACAGTACAGCACCGGACAGACCCCCGCCAACAGGCAAACAGGGGAAAGAGGACAGGCCCACAGCCGGACGTGATACGAATTCCACAGAAACGTACCTGCCCAGCCACAGTTCAGAGCAGGCTCCTGTAAGGGGAACACATCGCTCCGCTTTGCAGACGTTTGAATGGGAATTGGTATGGAATGATTTTGGAGGTTGCAAATTACAATGGGAATTGTTGACAAATTTAAGAATTTTATCGGATACCCCGACGACGGCTACTACGACGAGGGGGAAGAGCAGACCGAGGAGATGGGCGCACCCATGGGCAATCCCATGTCAAGGGTGGAGGACTTCCCCTCTCAGGACAATCGATCCAACAAGGTGGTCAATATTCACGCCACCACACAGCTTCAGGTGGTGCTGGTCAAGCCCGAGCGGTTTGAGGACGCCAGCGGCATCGCCGACCACCTCAATGGCAAGCGCACCATCGTGCTGAACCTGGAAAAAGCCAACAAGGACGTCACCCGCCGCCTCATCGATTTCCTCAGCGGCGTTGCCTATGCCAACAACGGCCAAATCAAAAAGGTGGCCAACAGCACCTACATCATCACACCCTACAACGTGGGCATCATGGGCGACCTGCTGGATGAACTGGAAAGCAACGGCGTGTTTTTCTGATGCCGAAACATACACGCAGGGAGCCGGAGACCGGGCGGGCAGCGGAAGCCCCGCCGGCGCCTCGCCCTCTCAACCTGGCCGCGCTGGGGGAGGAGGAGACCCTGTTCCTCAGGCGGCTGGCCGACTTGTCGGATCAATGTGCCGCCGGCTATATTCCGCGCTTTTCTTCGTTTCTCAACGAGCGTCAACAACAGATTGCATCCGCGTTTTGGGAGCAAAACCACATCGAGAATGCCATGCTCTTTGGGGGATATGGAGAAGCCGTGCGCAAGCAGTGCGGCTTTTTTCCGGTTTATGACACCCCGGAGGAAGCCCTGTTCCCCATCCGCGCCCTCACCCTGAAAACACCGCGAGACAAGCCCCTTTCCCACCGGGATTTCCTCGGCACCCTCATGGGCCTGGGCCTGAAGCGGGAAAGCGTCGGCGACATCATCCCGGTGGAGGGGGCGTGCACCATCCTCCTGGCCGAATCCATAACGGGGTTTGTGCTGCAAGAGCTGAAAAAGGTGGGCAACACAGGGGTAACCATCACCGAGGGCTTCGACAGCGCTCTGATTCCCCGGCAGGAATACCGGGAACTGAGCGGCACAGTCAGTTCTCCCCGGCTGGACAGCCTCGTCAAGCTTTGCACAGGCCTTGCCAGAGAAAAGGCCGCCCGGCTCATCCAGAGCGGGCTTGTCCAGCTTAACTACCGCGTGACCGAGTCTGTCTCCACAGCCTTTGCCCCGGGAGACACCCTGACCATACGCGGATACGGAAAGTACACCATCGACGGGATCGGCGCCCCCACCAAAAAGGGCCGTCTGCCGGTCTCCATTCGTCAGTATCGATAAATTATGTAGCCAAAGGAGGCCGCGGAAATGACTCCTAAAGAGATTCACAGCAAACAGTTCAGCAAGGGAATGAACGGCTATAAAACAGACGAGGTATCCCTGTATTTGGGGGAGGTAGCCGACTATCTGCGCTCGGTCATTCGGGAGCGGGATGAGCTGCTGGAGAAAATAGGCGTCCTTGCCGAGAAAATGGAGGAATACCGCGCCGACGAGGACAGCCTCCGCGCGGCGCTGATAGGCGCCCAAAAGCTGGGCGACAGCGTGGTGCGGGAGGCCAAAGCCAAGGCCCAGGCCATCATTGACGAGGCCCGGCGCAAGGCCGACACCATCTCCGAAGATGCCAAGCGCAGCATCGAGGTGGAAAGCTATACCCTGGAGAAAAAGAAGCTGGAGGCCGCCAAATTCAAAAGCCAGCTGCTCGCCATGTACAAGCAGCACATCGATTACATCAACGCCCTGCCCTATGACGAGGACAAGATGCCCCCCCTCTCGGCCCCGGCCCCGGTGACACGGCAGCCGGAGCCCCGCCAACAGCAGCCGGAGGAACAGGATGTCATCGAGGTCGTGCTGGATTACGACGACGGCCTGGAGGAGGACTCCTCCCTGGAATTCCCCCAGCGCAAGCCGATTATCGACAAGGACGATCTGCGGTTCGGCGAAAAATTTGAAATCAAGCGGGATGAATAACCGATAAAATGCGCCCGGCATTTTTGCCGGGCGTGTTGGCGTACAGCCCGGATCCGCACCGCTACCGGGACAACTAAGGGGGACAACGGCCTGCCAGGGCCGGCTCCCCTGTATATAAGGACACAATCACGCTATGAAACGAGCAAAATGGATTTCAACCGGGATGGCCTTCCTGCTCATCCTGATTGATCAATGCACAAAGCAATGGGCCATCCGCACTTTGTCGGACGGCACCCGAATCCAGGTGATCCCCAACCTGTTCTACCTATCCTATGTGGAAAATCGGGGCGCAGCCTTCGGCATCATGCAGGGCAATACCAACCTGCTTTCCCTCATAACGGGAGTTTTGATGCTGGGGGCATTGGTGCTTGTGTACTCCGGCAAGCTGCAAAGCGTGCCGTTGACCTATACGGTGATGCTGATCCTCTCCGGGGGACTGGGCAATCTCATCGACCGCCTGAGCCGGGGCTTCGTGGTGGACTACCTGGACTTCAGCGCCCTGTTCAATTTCCCCGTGTTCAACTTCGCGGATTGCTGCGTGGTGGTGGGCACGTTGCTGCTGCTGATACTGGTTCTGCGCATGGATGCGGAAAGACAGGGGACAGCCGCACCCCGGGAGCCGGGTGAGGACAGCTGATGGATGAGCGCATCGAGGTACAGACGCCGGAGGAAGCGGTGGGCCAACGCATCGACGCCTTCCTGTCCGGCCGGCTGGATATGACCCGCAGCCGCATTCAGCAGCTGTGTGAGGACGGCAGGCTGCTGGTCAACGGCACTCCCGTCGCCAAAAACTACAAGCTGCGCCGAAATGACGCGGTGGAGCTGCGGGTTCCCCCGCCCCAGACCATGGAGTTGATAGCCCAGGACATCCCCCTGCAAATCGCCTACGAGGACGCGGATTTGATTGTGGTGGACAAGCCCCGGGGAATGGTGGTGCACCCCGCCGCGGGCAACGAGGACGGCACCCTGGTCAACGCACTGCTATACCACTGCGGGGAGGAGTTTCGCGGCATTGGCGGCGTGGCAAGGCCCGGCATCGTCCACCGCATCGACAAGGACACCAGCGGGCTGCTGGTGGTGGCAAAAAGCGAAGTTGCCCACCAAAAGCTGTCCGAGATGATGAAGGAGCACTCCGTCACCCGCAGATACCGGGCGGTGGTTCACGGCCGGGTAAAGACCGACAGCGGCACCGTGGATGCCCCCATAGGCCGTCACCCCACCGACCGCAAGAAGATGGCGGTGACAGAGCGCCACTCCCGCCAGGCGGTGACCCATTACCAGGTGCTGGAGCATCTGGATGGGTTTTCCTACCTGGAACTGGAACTGGAAACGGGCCGCACCCATCAAATTCGGGTACATATGGCCTATCTGGGGCACCCGGTCGCCGGGGATCCGGTCTACGGGCCCAAGCGATACATCACGGCGCTGAACGGGCAGTGCTTGCACGCGGCCACATTGGGGTTTCCCCATCCGGTTACCGGCATGCCCATCGAACTGGAAAGCCCCTTGCCGGACTATTTCACGTCTTTTTTAGCCAAGCATAGAAAGGGGTAGCAGACGCTGCCCTTCGGCCATTCTCCGGCGCTGCACAGCGCCCAAGCAACCTGCCGGGATAGGGGAGCAGCCGAAAACCGCATGAATCCCCGGCATATTACAGGAGGGTGACCAATGGCAGTCGTAGCCGAACAATTGAAATTATCGGATCTGTACCTGTTGAGTGACGTGGACGGCACGCTCATCAACCACGACGGGACAATCCCCCAACGCAACATCGAGGCGCTGAATCGGTTTGTGGGGAAGGGCGGGCATTTTGCCATTGCCACCGGCCGCTCCCCGTTCTGGATTCGCTCTCTGGTGGAGCAGCTGCCGGTAAACGCGCCCTGTGTCTGCTTCAACGGCGGCATGCTCTACAATTTTTCCACCGAGGAAACGGTAATGGAGTTGCTGCTGCCCGATTACGCCAAGGCATATGCGGATATTCTGCAGCAGGCGCCCTTTCCCGTGGGGCTCACGGTAATGACCAAGGAAGAATACCACAACGTCGGCGTGCACCCGGAGCTGAACGAGGAACTGATGAAGCGCAGGCAAAGCGAGTTCACGGCGCCGGTGCCGTGGCAGTCCGTCACAGACCCGTGGTACAAGCTGCTCATCATGTTTGACGAGAAAAACTACGGCGCATACCAGGAATACGCCAAGACGCTGCAGCTGGAGGGAGTGCGCTTCACCGAGACCGCTCCCGTACTGGCAGAGATGCTTCCTGCCATCTCCTCCAAGGCGTATGCCATTGACAAGCTGATGGAGATATACGGCCTTCGCAGGGAGCAAATGGCCTGCATCGGCGACTTCTACAACGATTTGGAGATGCTGCAGGCCGCCGGCATCCCCGCGACTGTCCAGGATGCCCCCGATGACATCAAGCAAATCTGCATACACGTGGGCGGCAAATGCCAGGACGGCGCCGTCGCCGACCTGGTGGAGTATTTGGAGACAAACTACCCGGAATAAATCCGCACCGCA
>JAJDGX010000112.1 GCA_030265885.1 Ruminococcaceae bacterium OttesenSCG-928-L11
CAGGCCGGACAGCTCCGTGAGCAATGGGGAGATATCTACCGGCCGGGACACCGCCAAAAACTGAAACTCGTCCTGATTGCCGGACATTTCGGCGGTGAGGGAGCGTGATAGCGCCTGCTGCTCCCGCTTGCTGTAAAGGTCAACGCTGATGGGCGATACCCTGGCATAGCAGAGAGCCTTGCCGTCCTGGGTGTAGAGCAAATTGCCCTGGATATCCCGAACATTGACAAACTCATGGGCAGCCCTCGCCGCCGCGTCCTCGGCTGCGGCCGTCCTGTTTTTCCTGAACTTCTGAAACAATAAAAAAGTCGCCCCGCCAATGGCGCAAAGCGACAGCATAATGATAGGTAACAGCATGTAAGTCCTACCTTCCATATTCAGTCCTTCATCTAACTTTGGCGGATTTCCATACAAAGTTGAATATTCCTTGATATCATGCAGGTTTGTGCTCTGATTTTAGGCATCATTTTCCGCATCCTTTGTCCGTTTGCGACTACCTTATAGGTTCTGCGATGCCCCATAATCTCGCCCTAATTTTTTGGCGCCACATGCCAATCGTCAAAAACGCTTTGCCGGATGGTCACATAGTCGGTGACATTCATCGAAAGCATCCCCACAGGGGTCCATGCGTCAATAACGTAGGTGTAGGTGGTATAGGTCGCGTTTGGAAACCACACAGGGGTAAAATGCGACCTTCGGTAATAGGTGGAGTAAATGTTTTTCTTTAACTCCAGCGTTGCGTTATAGCCGCTCACCACTCTGTCATGGAGCCGCCAATAGGTGTCATAGGCAAACTCAGGGAAATAACTGACTGCATTCTGTGCCCATGTGGTGTGGTTGGCCGGGGCACTGGTGGAAACGCGGGCATTGATGCTAATGTTGATGCCGTACCCTGATTTCATCGTCTTGCCAGATGCGGTGACGGCCTTTTCATCGGGCTGGGCAACGCCGGAGGCGGTCAGTGATGCGGAATAATAATCCCGGCCGTAAGCCCAATCGCCATTATCTACCCAATGATACCAACGATCCTTACCAGAGCCATGCCTGCATTTTTCCCACTTCGGCACCCAATAGGCGTACCAAACGGACCATTCCGCTGTAAGTTGCTGCGGCTTGGACGGTACGGACGGCAGTGTATAATCATCATTGCGGTCGCGGGCGGTAGGGTTCGGCGGCGGGCTCTCATTCAGGTCTACGATTTTGGCCGTGATGGTGGCTGCGCTGGCGCTGCCGCCGTTGCAGGTGACGTTGATGGTGACGGTCTGCGGTTCTGTGGGTGTGCGCCACTTGCACCACACCACTTGGCTGCTACCAGCCGGTATTACAATGTCGGTGACAGTGTAGGTGCTACCCATAATGGAAAAGGTGACGCGGCCCGGATTATCGGGGGTCAGCCTGCTCCCGGCCGTAACGGTGATTGCGGTGATAACCTCGGTGTCCGTCCGGTACTCGTAGTCGGCGGCCTCCACCTCCAGATCGGGGGGCTGTTCCTTATATCGCACGATGCCGAGGCCGAGGGCTGAAATAATCTGATCGTCAGAGACATGGCTGCTTGTGCTGCCGCTCCATGCGGGATAGCCGAGGTCTGATGTTTCCAGAAACATTGCCAGCGGCAGATTTTTGTGTGTCAGGCTACCCATATACGAGCGCAGGGTGCCGCCAAGTTGCATGTTATACAGGGCAGCTTCGGTAGCCGTCATTCCCACCTTGGTGCTGTTAAAGGTGAAATAGGCAATAGGCTCCAGCAGCAGCTTGTAGTCACCGCTGATTAGGTCCTCATACGGTATTCCAGTGTAATTAGCTACTAATTGTGCAGCATATTCCGAACAAAAATATCTTTTAATTTCCTCAATGCTGGCCGGATTATCGCCGGTGCTTACAATGCGTGGCATAGCTATATCAGGTTGAATGCAGTCATAGCTTCCAAAGTGAGGGGTCAGTGTCCCATTGCTTCGATAGCCGATTTTGCTAACCTGTCCGAAATGCCCTATGTTTACAGCAGGTGTAATACTCGTTAAGTCAATCGGTACGGATACCGGGGCGTTGTCACTGTCGCGGATTACCGTCACCCGCACACCGTCATGGCCGGGCGTCCATGTGTTGCTGCTGGTGCCCTGCCCCATACCGCCACCGCCGCCGTCAATGTTCCCTTCGCCGGGGTCATTGGCGTAGGCGCTGACCGGGAACAAGAATACAACCAGCATCAGGCAGAGCAGCCGGAAAAGCCTGTTTTTCATCAAGTGACCTCCTTGCACAAAAAAAGAGTACAGCTTGCCGCTGTACCCTTTTGATATATTTAGTTTTGGCTTACATATCGCCAACCTGTTTGTTGATATCTCCGTCTGAATGTCCTGGTGTAACTTGGTTTTCTCCTCCGGGTGTCACCCAGCCAAAACCGGGAAACCACACCTGCCCGCTGCTATTGGTATCACCGGCTTGCGGCTCACTGGACTGTGCCGGTTGCGTGGTGGACGGCTGCTGTGCCGGGGGCTGGGTCGTGGCGGGCGGCTCGGGCGGCGCCGGATCGGCGCCACGCTCATGGGTATCGGGGTCGGGGTCAATCTCGGCTTCGGCGGGCTTCTCGGCCTCGCGGGTTTGCGAAACCTCAACATCCGCGTCCGATGTGGCCGGCGCCATTACCGGGTCCTCGTCCTGCCTGTCATTGCCGTCAGAGGGGATTATCGGCTGGGGGCTGGCTGCCGCCTTATCGGTGATCGAGTTGACACTGATCTCGGGCTCCTGATTTCCGGTTACCGCTTCGATTGGCTCCGGCTCGGCCGGGGAACCGCCGCCCAAAAGAAAGGCGGCGCCAATTCCGACGCACACAACACACGCGGCGGCAATTAGGATGTGTTTCTTTTTCATATGGTTAAACCTCCCGGTTGCTGTAATTTGGAAAAATCTATCAGCCTTCGCTATTATCGTATCGGGTATTTTTGCAAATTTCAATAGGTGTTGCACTTTTTTCTTGAAAAATAAAACTTAGGAGTGTAGCCCGCCTCAACGTGCAATGTAATGCGCATGGGCGGCAGGAAATCCCAGCCGAAGGACAGCGGCACCTCCAGCTCAATTTCAGCCTCGGCCAGAAACTGGTCATCGGCGCTGTAGCTGGACCCGGCAAAGGGCGCATTGATGATTTCCACGTTCAATCCCCATACGGCGTACTCCAGCACTTCACCGGCATATTTCTCATGGCGGCCTCTTGATGCCGACAGACCGAGGGTGCTGTCAAGCTGGTAATAAATATCGCCTGTGTCCAGCGTTTCGTCCCAGCGTTCCCCGTCCAGCGTATAGCCGCCGCTGTAACCTTCCCGCAAGCCGTTGTACACCTCGTCGTAATTGGTGGTGGATACGGATATAATCGAGCTCTGCAAAGCGTCGCGCACTCCGGTGGCTACAATCATCAGGCGGGAGTATTCCCACACGGCGCTGGCAATCAGCATAATGACAAGCACAAGGACAATTGCCAGCAGGTTCCCCTCGCCTCGCCGGTTTCGTATTCTTTTAAGAGCAGCGGTCATTTCCAATACACCTCACTTTTGCCCGATGCAACGGCCTTTAACTCTATGGGAAACGAGCCGAAGTCACCAAACAGGCCGATGTTGACCGTTATTGTACAGGTGACTGTGATATCTCCGTCAAGTTGGATGTTCCCGGTTCTGGACCATGAGACGGTGGGGGTTATCCCCATTTGGCTTTTTAATTCGTTTGCCCTGGCGGTCGTTTCACTTCCGACGCGCCCCGCGATCTCGGCCTCCCGCACCAGCTCGGAGGCGAAGGCGTCAAGATGGTTTTTTGCCACAAAGACGGGGGAAACCCTGACCACGAGAGCAAGGCAGAGCATAGCGACCAGCACAACAACGGCCACGTCAATATATCCCTCGCCACGCCGGTTCAGCAGTTTTTTACACATAACATACCTCCCGGTTAGAACAGCCCTTGAAAGGCGTTCATAATCTCAACAAACAGGATGCCGAGGTACATCAGCATAAAGCAGGCCAGCAGATAGAAAGAATACTTGCGTATCTTGCCGGGCCGCTTCATGGCAATGAGCTTCAGCCTCTGGATTTCCAATTGCTTAAAATCGTGGGCCAGCAGTTCAAAGAATGCCACGCCGTTATCTCCCCGCAGTACACTCACCAGCCCGCGCACCACATCGGAGAGCATAGCGCTCCCCATGCGGGATTCAAACCGAACCAGCGCTGTTTCCAGATTGCCGGATTGCATGTCGGCAATGGTGATATCCAATTCGCTGCGCATTTCCGACCCGGCGCCCTGCCTGTACTTCTCCAGAATGGAGAGCACGTCACGGGATGATTTCAGGGATTGGGATATGGTAGAGACAAAGCGCGGCAGCTCGTACTCGATTTCATCGCGCTTCTTTTTTAGAGCTTCATCGGCGGATTTGATTTCCTTGAAAAATACGGTGATGGCAAGGAATACCACCACCGGAACCACAATGGGAAAAATCAGCATGGCGGGGATGATGCCCAGCAGCACCAGTGCCGCCTTGACAATGGCTCTTGCCATAAAGGTTTCCGGCGTCAGCTTAATGCCGGCCGATTTCAGCGTGGCCTCTGTGCGCCGCCGCTTGTATTTGTCCATGGGAATGAACCGGGATAGACGGCTGGACAACTCCAAAATCAGGGCGTCAAGGTTTTTCGTCTTTTTCCGGTCCATGCGGCCGGCCTGTATGACCGCCCGCGTGGTGGCGAAGGTGGGCAGCCGCAGCAGCCCCGCCAGCACAAGATAAAGGCCCAGGGCAAAGAGCTCCCCGAACCCGAGCAAAATACCGTACAAACAAACACCTCCTACGGTGACGGCTCAATTTCTGGTTCCAGTGTATCGTCTATTTCATCCAAAGGGTCGAGGAGGCCCTGAACCTCGTCCGCCAACCGATTATAGTAGGACGGCTTATACACATCCCTTGACATGTACAGCCGGTCTTGGAGCATAGAAAACGGTTCATCATATTTTAAGATATGGCGGGCCAGATCATCAGGGATTGCCCCTGTAAGCAAGTCATGTGTGTCAGCGGCGGCTTTCAGCCTGCCGGCGATGGATTCAAACTGAACATTGTCCCGGATACCGTCATTTGTCAGTTCTTCGATGGCCTCCCATAGCATATTAACCGCCTTCTCAAAGCCTTCATCCGCAATCTTTACCAATTCATTACTGATGTTCATGGTCACCTCCAAAAGAAAAACACCCGCATCATGGCAGGTGTTTGATGTAATGTTGCGTTATTCATCTTCACTTTTTGAGTAGTAGCTCCACATATCAAATAGCTTAATCAGTATTAACCATGCCACTGTAACACACATACATGCAAACCCAAAGGAAAGCCATGGCCCTGCACGGTGATTATAAAATAGACGTTCAATATGGATGTACCCGTTTATCCCAGCAGCCAACATACAGCATGTAATGCCAAACGCGGCAAGAGCTATTGTTTGTTTCATTTTTCTGCCGTTCACAGTGCGTCCCGCTCCCATCAGTTTTTTTCATTATACGGATTTGCCGGGATTTGTAAAGAGGTCACCGCTTGTACTCAATGGGCCGGGTCAGGCGGATCACCGCCGCCAAGCTCACGAAGATGGCAAGGGCGCAAGTGGCAAGGATGGCCTTTCCGGGTGTCGTATACATCAGCGTGTGGAACCAACTTTTATTGAGCAGATAAATCAGTGGGATATTGCCCACCAGCAGCACGGCCATGGTAACGAACTCCTTGACCGGCTCATAGAGCAGGTAGTCCAGTTCCGCCGACACCACCCGCATGTCGGACAGTTTGTTTACAATGGGCACCAGCGTTGTTTTGAGGGTCTTATCCTCCTGACAGGCAATTACCGCGTCCACCCATTCATCGAATACAGCGTTGTGAAGCCGCCCTTTCAGTCCTTCCAGAGCGTAACGCAGGTTGGAGTTGATGAGCTTGGTTTGCGCCAAAAACGCCTCGAACACCTGCACCACCGGGGGATTAAGATAAGCCACGTTTTCCTCGACGGCCGTGATGATGCTTTCCGAGCGCAAGTAGCTTGTGGTGATGATGGACAGCGCCGTTTCCAGTTCAGCGTTCAAACTTTTCTTGAAAGCGGTGGCCGTAAAGAGGATATACCAAAAGGGCAGCATGGCAAAGCCCGCGGCCATGACCGGCAGCATAAACATATTGTTCATGGTGATGGCAACCATGGCGCCCAGTACCAGCAACCCCAGCGACAACACGCAGAGCAGGCCGAACCTTCCGCTGCGGCCGGTAATCTCCAATACATCCTGGGTTTCTTTGATGGTCAGACGGATGCCCCGCAACTTGCGGGGCTTTGCGGCATCCCTGATTTTAACCCGCATGGTGGGCCTGCGTTTTTGGATGGGCTGCGCCAGTGTTTCGGTGAAATCCTTGGGCGATATCCCAAACATCAGGAACCCGCCCGCAATCATGGCAAGGAAAGCAACTAAAATTAAGAAGCTCATGCGGCCGCACCCCCTTCCAGCAGTTCTTTTAACAGGCCCATAGGCATCCCGTTTTCCAGCAGGCGTTTTTGCAGGCCCGCAGATATCTCATTGACTTTGACAAAGTGGCCGGTAATCTGCACCTTGCCATCCACAATCTCATTGGATGTGACATTGTAGCGGTATAGGGTGCGTATCTGGCGGCTGCCGTCCTCCAAAATCTCACACTCAGTAATCTCCATAATCTTGCGGCTATTATCCTCCAGACGCTTTGCAAACAGCACCACCGGAAACGCCTCGGTGACAAGGTTGTGCAGGGTCTTTTCGTCCATGGCATACTTCTGGCGGCAAAGGGTGACCAGCCTGTAGTAAGTGGCTGAGCAGGAATTGGCGTGAGTGGTGGTAATAACCGCGTGGCCGGTCCGGGCGGCCTCCTGCGCCGCCATAGCCTCGGCGGATTTTGCCTCGCCCACGCAGATTACGTCCGGGTTGGCCGTCAGGGTAAACTCCAGCAGCTTTTCCTGGTCAATGACCTGCCGGGCATCGTCACTGTCCCTTGTGGTCAGGTGAACCACATTGTTGATGACCTGCCCAGCCTCATTGTATTTCACCAAATCAAACTCGCGGCAGCCGTTTTCGATGGTGACGATGCGCTTATCATCGGGGATAGTCGAGAGAATCCAGCTCATCAGCGTTGTTTTGCCGGAGCCGGTCGCTCCGGTGACACACATAGACACCCCGTAGCGCAGCACGATACTCAAAAAATCAAGCATTTCGGGTGTGGCCGTACCGCCCCGGATAAAATCGTTACGGGACAGCTTTTGCGGGTTGATAATTCGGATCGAGGCGGCCACGCCCTTGTCATGGTCGGTGATAGGATTGCCAAAACAGGTGATACGGATTTTATTGGACAGGTGCCCGCGAATGACCGGCTGGCTGTTGTCCAGTATCATCCCGCTTTTGTGCAGGATGCGGCGCACCACGTCCACCGCATGTTGAGGAGAGCTGAAAATCTCCCGCGCAGGCTCGATGCGGCCGTCCGAGTAGTTGATTTTAATGTCGTTCCATGCGTTGATGTTGATTTCTTCAACGGTGTTGCTGAACAGGTATTCCGTCAGAAAGGAAAACTCGGCCATTTCGATATACAGCCGCTCCACCAGCGCATCAAAGCCCATGCCCTCAACACCCAAGCTGGTATCGGTCAGGAACTTTGAAATGTAGGCGGTAATTTGCTGTTTCTGCTCGGCCGGGTTGCGGGATATGAGGGTGGAGTATTTGCCCGACATATATTCCTGCACATCACGCAACACGTCGGCAAACTCCCGGACATTGCTGGCCGACTTGAAAAACAGGGATGCGTTATCCATCAGGATTTACCCCCTTTCCGCAGCCTGTCAAGCAGGCTGCCGTCCTGCTCCGCCTCGGCGCGGCCCTTCCGCAGCGGCCGGATGGCCCCCGGTGCTTTTTCCTTCGCTTTCTTCTCTTTGGGCGCCCGCTCCGGTTTGGAGTTCCAGCACTTACCTGCGCCGGAGTCCCCACCATCCAGTAGCAGGTCTGAAACAATCTGGCGGATTTCCGACTTGTATTTTTTCGCGCCGCTGGTGCAGAGCTCATCCGTCATCAGGGCAGCGAAAAACTGTTCTTCCATTTCGGGCACATGGGGCAGAGTGTAGGACGCACCACCGTAGGTATTGTCGTACTCCCCGCTGTCCTGACCCGGCTTGACGGTGGACAGCACCTTGATATGGCGCCCGGAAGAATAGCGGCTGTCCGCAATCAGCGGCAGGGCGGACGAAAAGTAGGACATACTTTTCAAATCGCAAGTGCAGA
>JAJDGX010000113.1 GCA_030265885.1 Ruminococcaceae bacterium OttesenSCG-928-L11
CCCACAGGGGAGAAGCACGGGCCTTGCCCTTTTTGGCAGGGATTTGGTGCGAAAAGTTGTATTTTTTTGGTATATTTGGTATGATACAATACAGATGAAACCGATGGAATCTTGTCGGATTCTGTCCGTCGCCTGACGGATAGAAGAGACTGCTTGGAGGAGGGCAAAGGATGTTCGGGGCGGAGGCAACACAGGATGTCAGGGCGTTGGAGGAAGGCTATCCGGAATTGCTGGAGGCATCCTGCGATTGGGCATTTCACACAGATGCGAATTTGGTAATCGAATATTGCTATAAAAGCCGAAGCGCGGTGGACAACGTGCTTCCGGCAAATCTTACGGGGAAAGACTTTCGGTACTTTTTGCCCGAGGGGGAGCGGGAGCGAATCCTGAATCTGCTCCATCCTGACAGCGTGGAGGAGAACGTAGGCATCGAAACCGTGTACCGGGATCCCATCATCGGGATGTCCACCCTGCGGGCCATTCCCCGCTGCCGGGACGGCGCAATTACCGGCTACAGCATTGCGCTGCGGCGCCTGAGCGATGAGTTCCTCACCGCCCTGAAGGACGTGTACGAGGACGGAAAAACCGTCCCCAGCTCCAAGGATTTGCAGCTGGGCCAGCAGCGGCTGATAGCGACCCTTGCTGCCGAGTTTGCCAAAGCCAAGGAGCCGGACGCCCTCTTCCCCTATGCCATCAAAATGCTGGGCAATTTTATGGGGGTGGAGCGGTGCTCCGTGTTCCGTCATGACACCATCGCCAAAACCTATGGCGTGGTGTACGAGTGGTGCGCTCCCGGCACGGTCTCTACCAAGGCATTGCTGCAGGACATTCCCTACAACGACGAGGATGAGGGCTACATCCAGCTGACCACCCGCCCCTACATCGCCGTGGACGACACCTTCCGTTTTTCGGGGGCGGCCTATCAGGTGCAGCGGGAAAACGGCATCCACGCCTTTGTGGATTTGCCTATTCTGGTGGACGGGGAATTTTGGGGATTTTTGGGCGCGGACTGCAGCAGCGGCCCCCATTACTGGACAGAAAGCGAATTTCACATGCTGCAATCCATCGGCAGCCTGATGGCGTCCGCTCTGGAAAAGAAGCGCATGAGCGACGAGCTGCACGACGCCTACAGCAAGCTGCAGGAAATTGTGGAGAACTACCCCGGCATCATCTGGGCGGTGGATAAAGACAACAACCTGACCCTGTGCGAAGGGAAGGCCCTGCGCACAATGGGCGTGACCGACGCGGATTTGGACGCCGTCGACCTGTCGGCGGGCCACGAATACGCGGTGCTTGCCAATGCCTTTGACAAGCAGAACGCCACCTTCACCAACGGGGATCAAAGCTATATGGTGGAGATTGAGGGCCGCCACTTCACCTGCGAGACCACGTTGCTCCACGGGGTGGACGGCGAGGTAAGCGGCGTGGTGGGCGTGGCGTTGGATGTCACCGAAATGCACCGGCTGCAGCAGCAGCTGGAGCTTGCCATCAAGCAGGCCAATCAGGCCAGCCAGGCCAAGACCGACTTCCTTTCCCGCATGAGCCACGAGATCCGCACCCCCATGAACGCCATCATCGGCATGACGGAAATCGCCAAAAAGTCGGATGAGCCGGAGCGGGTGCAGTATTGCCTGTCCCGGATCGAGCGGGCGTCCCACCAGCTGCTGGGGCTCATCAACGACATTCTGGATATCTCCAAAATCGAGGCCAACAAGCTGGAAATCGTCCGGACGGAATTCGATTTTGAGAAGATGCTGCAAACAGTCTACAACATGGTACAGCCTCGGGTAGAGGAGAAAAAGCTGAACTTCTCCTTTGACCTGGAGGGCATGCTGGACAGGCGCGTACTCAGCGACGAGCTGCGCATCAACCAGGTCATCACCAACCTGCTGTCCAACGCGGTCAAGTTCACCCCGGAGGGCGGGGAGATATCGGTGCGCATCCGCTTTCAGCAGAGAACCGACACCGGCGCCCTGCTGCGGGTAGAGGTAAAGGACACCGGCATCGGCATCAGCCCGGAGGAGCAGGACAAGCTGTTCCAGGCCTTTGAACAGGCCGACGGCAGCATTACCCGCCGGTTTGGCGGCTCCGGTCTGGGGCTTGCCATCTGCAAGCGAATCATGGGCCTGATGAATGGCCGCATCTGGGTGGAAAGCGAAACGGGAAAGGGTGCCTGTTTCCTGTTTGAGGTGCCTGTACAGTTTGGGGAGATGCTCACAGAGGAACCCCGGCCGGAGGCCGACACCCGGGAGATTCGGGTGCTTGTCATCGACGACAGCGAGGATGTGCTGGAGTATTGCCGCCACCTTTTGGGCCAGTTCCACATGGAGTGCGATACGGCGAACAGCGGGCAGGCGGCCCTGCGGCTGACCCGACAAACCTATTACGACATCATCTTTGTAGACTGGAAAATGCCGGGGATGGACGGCATCGAGACCGCCCGGGCCATCCGCAGATGGACATCTCCCGACACCATTGTCATTCTGATATCCGTCGCCGACTGGTCGGACATCAAGCCCCAGGCCAACTCCATTGGCGTTACCCACTTCCTGCCCAAGCCGCTGCTGCCCTCCACGCTGTACAACACCATCGTCAATCTGACCGGTGCGTCCTCCGTGCGGCCGGATCACGATCAGCTGGCGGAAAAGCATCATTGGGAAAACAAGTCCATCCTGGTGGCCGAGGACATTGAAATCAACAGAGAGATTCTCTGCACCCTGCTGGAGCCCACCGGCGTCGCCATTGAATGCGTGGAAAACGGCGATGAGGCCACCCGGCGGTTTGCCGAAAACCCCGACAAATACGACCTGATTCTCATGGATGTGCAGATGCCCGTCATGGACGGCTACGAGGCCACCCGCCGCATTCGCGGCCAGGACAGCGACGAGGCCCGCCTCGTCCCCATTCTCGCCATGACAGCCAACGCCTTCCAGGAGGATGTGCAGCGGTGTCTGGCAGCGGGGATGAACGGCCATGTAGCCAAGCCCCTGGACGTCAACGAGCTGCTGAGCCAAATGGCAGGGTACCTCAACGGGAACTGATTCCCTTGAAGGGCACTGCCCCAAATGGCAGACTCGGGGTTGCCCTCCCCAGGGAGTGGCTCCCCCCACGCACAACAAACGACGCCCCCATTTTCTGCGGAAAATGGGGGCGTCGTTTGCTTATGGGTCGTAAGGGGAGCGAACCCTCGGGCCTCTGCATTGTGAATGCGCCGGGGGAGTGACGCATTCGCCTGTCTATACAAAAACGGATTAATCGGATGGAAGCAACGGCTCAGCGCTTGCCTCCGCCGGAAGCCCTCATAAACTTGTTGTCAAAGGCTCTTGCTTTTGCCGCGGCAATCTTTTCCGGGAGCGCTTCCGGGTTTAGCTGCTTTGGGGCGTCCACCGTTCCGGCTTCCACGGCTGTGTCATAAAACCAGCATTTATAGGTAAGCATATCCAGTGTTTTGTTCAGTTCCTTGATTTGCTCCTCAACAATTTCTTTGCGCGCATAGAACATATCCCGGCGCTGCTCCAGAGTTTCATCCCCCACAGTGTACCAATCAATAAACTGCTTGATTTCCCGCAGCGGCATCCCCGATGATTTGAGGCATTCGATCAAATGGAGCCATTCAAAATCATGCTCCTTGAACATGCGGATTCCACTGGCGCTTCGCTCAACAAAGGGGAGCAGCCCCTCTCTGTCATAATAGCGCAGCGTATGGGCCGAGATGCCAACCCGCTCCGCAACTTCACCGACTGTGTATAGCATATGGCCATCTCCCTTATTTTTTATTATGCCCTTGACTTTGAGTATACTCAAAGGAGTATGCTTATCATATTACATTTGATGCTTGTTGTCAAATAAATGAAAGAGGTATGTTCTATGGAAACTGTCAAGCTTGGGAACACAGGGCTGGAAGTATCGCGCATTTGCCTTGGCTGTATGAGCTTTGGCGACCCCGATGTTGGGTTCCACAAATGGGCCCTTGTGGAGGAGGAAAGCCGTCCGATTATCAAAAAAGCCCTGGATCTGGGGATCAATTTCTTTGATACCGCCAATGTCTATTACCGGGGCGTAAGCGAGGAGATTTTGGGCCGGGCGCTGAAAGATACCGCCAATCGGGATGAAATCGTTCTTGCTACAAAAGTAAATGGCAGGATGCACGACGGCCCCAACGGCGCAGGCCTTTCCCGAAAGGCGATCATGAGCGAGATTGACAAGAGTCTGAAGCGATTGGAAACGGATTATGTCGACCTCTACATCATACACCGTTGGGATTATTCCACCCCCATTGAGGAAACGATGGAGGCGATGCACGATGTGGTGAAAGCGGGGAAAGCCCGCTACATCGGCGCTTCCGCCATGTATGCATGGCAATTTCAGAAAGCCCTGTACACAGCGGAAAAACATGGCTGGACGCGATTTGTCTCCATGCAAAATCATCTGAACCTCATCTATCGGGAAGAGGAAAGGGAGATGCTTCCCCTTTGCCGGGCAGAAAAGATTGCGGTAACACCATACAGTCCTCTGGCCTCCGGGCGGCTGTGTCGCGACTGGTCGGAGACCACAAAGCGTCTGGAGACGGATACTGTGGCAAAATCCAAATACGATGCCACTGCCGGGGCCGATAAGCTGGTGGTGGATCGGGTGGCGGAGCTTGCGGAAAAACGCGGTGTTCCCCGCTCCCATATCGCGACTGCATGGATTTTACAAAAAGAGCCTGTTGTCGCGCCTGTAATTGGGGCGACGAAGCGTTCTCATGTTGAGGATGCGGTTGCGGCACTGTCCGTGACATTGACACCGGAGGAAATCGCCTATCTGGAAGAGCCATATGTCCCCCACAACATCGTCGGACATTTTTAGGGCCTGTTGACAGAAATGGAATGCACGGGCCGTTCGCTTTATGACAACGGCCCTAAGGAGGATGATTGCAGTAAACGCGGTAATAACGAGAATCATCGAGCCCAAAACGCAAATTGAAGATCACAGGAAGCGCTTCAGCAACAGCGACTTAAAGCGGCTGATCATCCCGCTTTTCTGGGAACAGCTTCTGGTGATGCTGGTGGGCATTGTGGATACCCTGATGGTAAGCTATGCGGGGGAAGCCGCCGTTTCCGGGGTGTCCCTGGTAAATATGTTCAACATCGTCTTTATCAACCTTTTTACGGCCCTTGCCTCCGGGGGCGCAGTGGTGGTCAGCCAGTACATCGGCAACAAGGATCGGAGCAACGGCAACACATCCGCCAGTCAGCTTGTCATGTTCTCTCTGCTCTTTTCAGCGTTGGTGATGGGCATTGTGCTGCTGTTTAACCGCTCTCTGCTGGGCCTTCTGTTCGGCAGAGTTGAGCCGGATGTTATGGAGGCCTGCGTGACCTATCTGCGGATCTCGGCCTATTCCTATCCCGCTATTGCATTGTACAGCGCCGGTGCGGCGCTCTATCGCAGCATGGGCCAGACCAGAACGACCATGGTCATTTCCATTGCCTCCAATGGCATCAACGTGGTCGGCAACGCCATCGGTATCTTCGTGCTCCGTGCAGGGGTATCCGGTGTTGCATACCCTTCCCTCATTGCCAGAGTGTTCTCCGCGGCAGTGATTGTAATCCTGTGCTTTCAGAAAAAGAATGCAGTCAGCTTGCAGTGGAAAAAGATTCTTGCATGGAACTGGGAGGCGATTGGGCGCATTCTCCGCATTGCGCTCCCCAATGGCATTGAAAGCGGCCTGTTTCAGTTGGCCAAGGTGGCGCTCAGCAGTATCACCGCTTTGTTTGGCACCGCTCAGATAGCCGCCAATGGGGTTGCCCAAAGCTTCTGGTCTATGGCGGCTCTCATCGGCGTCGCCATGAGTCCGGCCTTTATCACAGTAATCGGCCAATGTATGGGGGCGGGCGACGTGGAAGCGGCGGATTATTACATGAAAAAGCTGCTCCGCATCACGGTATCCGCCTCCATCGTGTGGAATCTGCTTATTTTTGTGGCGGTGTTTCCCGCAATGGGGTTTTATGCGCTGTCGGAGGAGACTGTCCGCCTGGTGATCATTCTTGTGGCCATCCACAACCTGTTTAATGCTGCATTCTTTCCCTTTGCGGGGCCGTTGCCCAATGGGTTTCGGGCGGCGGGGGATGTGAAATTCCCGATGTATACCGCCATTTTCACCACAGTGATATGCAGGGTCATATTCTCGGTGATATTTGCGATTTGGATGAATCTGGGCGTAATCGGAATCGCATGGGCAATGTGTGCGGACTGGGTCATCAAATCTATTTTGATGATCGTCCACTACCGCAGGGGAAAATGGAAAGGCCATCGTGTCATTTAGGGCCCTAGTAAAAAACTTCTTGCCCTGTAGTCACTACAAGGTGATACAATGAGATCATACACAAATATTGACAATAAGGGGAGTTGCTGAAATGAAAGTAGTATTGGTGAACGGTAGCCCGAACGCAAACGGCTGTACATTTACCGGACTCAGTATTATCAAAGACCAGCTTGCCAAACAGGGGGTTGATTCTGAGATATTCCAGGTGGGGAAAAAGCCAATCGTGGGATGTACGGCTTGTCGGGCCTGCAAGCAGCCGGGTAAAGCCGGAAAATGCGTGTTTGACAACGATATGGTCAACACGGTCGCCCAAGCCCTGCGTGAAGCTGACGGCATCATCATCGGCTCGGCCGTACACTTCGCTTCCGCGACCGGCGCCGCCACATCGTTCTTTGACCGCCTGTTTTACTGCACTGAACCGCAGGCAAAGCGCCTGAAATTCGGCGCGGCGATTGTCAGCTGCAGGCGAGGCGGCAACAGTGCCACATTCGATCAGCTCAACAAATATTTCACCATCTCACAGATGCCGGTAGTGTCCTCCTGCTATTGGAACGGTATCCACGGCTATACGCCGGAGGACGTCTATGCCGATGAGGAAGGCGTCCGGATTATGAAAACCTTGGCCAACAACATGGCTTACTTAATCAAGTGCAAAAAGCAAAGCAATGTGGAGCTTCCGGAGGAGTTGCCGCCGGTGATGACCAATTTCAGTCGATGACCACTGCAAAATAAATGATGTAAGGATTGTTGACGATGATTACAAATAAATTTCAGGATAAGGAACTATCCTTGCTCGGTTTTGGTACCATGCGTCTGCCACTGTCCGGCGCAGAAGCAGGCGCTCCAATAGACGAGGACGCCGTCAATGAAATGGTACGCTATGCTTACGAAAATGGCGTCAATTATTTCGACACAGCCTACCCCTACCATGGAGGAGAATCTGAGCGTGTGATTGGCCGCATTCTGAATCAATTTCCCCGCAGCACCTATTATCTGGCGACAAAATATCCGGGGCACCAGATCAGTTCCAGCTACGACCCCAAATTTATTTTTGAAGAGCAGTTGGAGAAGTGTGATGTGGATTACTTCGATTTTTATCTGCTGCATAATGTGTATGAGAACTCTTCGCCAGTCTACATGGATCCACAGTGGGGAATTATCGATTACTTCATAGAACAGAAAAAGAACGGCCGAATTCAGCATCTTGGTTTTTCCAGTCACGGTGGCCCTGACAATCTGCGTGAGTTTCTGGATTACTGCGGCGATGCCATGGAGTTCGGCCAGATTCAGCTGAACTATCTGGATTGGACTCTCCAGGAAGCCAAAGAAAAATATGAAATCATGACGGAAAGAAACATTCCCGTCTGGGTGATGGAGCCGGTTCGCGGCGGCAGGCTCGCGTCCCTCTCAGAACAGGAAGAGCAAAGGCTAAAGGCCCTTCGGCCGGAGGAGTCTGTTGCGGCCTGGGGATTCCGCTGGCTGCAAACACTGCCAAACGTGAAAATGATTCTGAGCGGCATGTCCAATCAGGAGCAGGTGATAGACAACATCAAGACCTTTTCCGAATCAAAACCTCTCTCCCCAAATGAAGTTGACCTGCTGCTGGAGCTTGCGGAGGGGATGAAAAACTCCCTTCCCTGCACTGCCTGTCGCTATTGCTGCGATAGCTGTCCGCAAGGGCTTGATATCCCGCATCTTCTCAATATGTATAACCAGCTGCGCTTCTCTCCGGCCATCAATGTCGGGATGCGGGTGGAGGCGCTGCCGGAAGAAAAGCGGCCGGCGGCTTGCATTGCCTGTGGCGCATGCAGCGCTATGTGCCCGCAGAACATTGATATCCCTATCGCGATGGGCGACTTCACAGAAGCGTTGTCAAAGCTTCCCAGTTG